>DAOTYR010000477.1:0-5343 GCA_034434655.1 Chloroflexaceae bacterium | reverse complement strand
ACCGTGGCTTTCCCGATGTGGGCGCAACCTGACGTGAAAATGGGGGAACCAGGTTCCCCCATACCCCCGTTGTCATTGGGCGGTGTGCCGCCTGGCGGCATGGACGGCTGACGTGAACATAGCCCCTCGGAGGAGGGAGATGGGGAAACCGGGTTTCCCCATCCCTCAGCGGACGCGGGCCGGAGGCCCGCGCACCCAGGCCCCGCCCCCCGGGAGGGTTTGGGAGGGCGCAGCCCTCCCAGGAACAACCGTATGTTCATTGCGGCGTGGTGCGGCGGAGCCGCATGGACGGCTGAGGTGACCATCGTTCGCAGGGTTCTGCCCCCCTCCCAGCCTCCCCCCGCTGGGGGGAGGAGCCGGGTTCCCACCTCCAGCGGGGGAGGGTCAGGGAGGGGGCCGTCACCGTGCCCGCGGAGCCGTGGCGCGGGCGTCCCGCCTGCGCTCCCGGGCCATGTGCAGCGGGCGTGGTGCGCCATGCGCATGACCGTCTGACGTGAACATCGGCTGCTGGAGCAGGGGTGTGGGGAAACCGGGTTTCCCCACGCCCCCGCCCGCGGGAGGGCCTGGCCCTCGAGCAGGGCCACCCCGTGGGAGGGTCTGGGAGGGCGCAAGCCTCCCAGGAGGTGACCACCGTTGCATTATGACCATTCCTGAGGTAAGCGTTGACCCGGCGTTAAAGAGCCGTCTCATCGCCGGACACCCCTGGATCTACCGCAACCACGTTCGGGAAGGCCAGCGCCTGGCCTCGGGCCAGTGGGTGCGGGTGCGCTGCGGGAGCTTTAGCGGCTACGGTCTCTGGGACGCGCAGGGCGCGATCGCCGTGCGCCTCTACCGCCGGAGCGCCCCGCCCGACGCGAACTGGATCGCCGAACGGGTCTGGGAAGCATGGGAAGGCCGCGCCGCCATCCGTGAGACGACGACCACCGCGTACCGCTGGATCTACGGCGAAGGCGACGGTCTCCCCGGCCTGGTGGTGGATCGCTACGGCGACTACGCTGTGCTCCAGACCTACGCCGAGAGTGTGCAGGTGCTGGCGCCGGTGGTGGCCGCGGCCCTGCGGGCCTGTGACCCGGCGCTGCGCGGGGTTGGGCTGCGCGAGCGCCCATCCGCCGCCCCCGCCGAGGAGCGAGATGCCGGCGACGAGGAAACGCCCGCCCCGCTGCGGATGCTGTGGGGAGAAGCGCCCCCGGCGGACCTGGTGGTGCAGGAGCACGGGCTGTACGTTTACGCCGATCTCTACCGGGGTCAGAAAACCGGGCTGTTCCTCGACCACCGCGAGAATCGGCGCGCGGTGGAAGCACTGGCGCGCGGGCGCAGCGTGCTGAACTGCTTCGCCTACACCGGCGGCTTTTCGCTCTACGCCCTGCGGGGCCAGGCGGCGAGCGTGATCAGCGTTGATGTGGGGAAGGGTCTCGCCGAGGCCACGGCGGCAAACCTGGCTCTGAACCGTCTTGATACCAGCCGCCACCAGTTCGTGACCGAAGACTGTTTCGCGCTTCTCGACGCCTATGCCAAAGCCGGGCGGCGCTTCCAGGCGGTCATCCTCGATCCACCCAGTTTCGCGCGCCAGAAACGGAGCCTGCACGGGGCCATGCGCGCCTATGTTCGCCTCAATAGCCTGGCCCTGCGCTGTCTGGAGCCCGGCGGTCTGCTCATCTCCGCCAGTTGCACCAGCCAGGTGGGGCCGGAGCAGTTCCGGGCCCTGCTCGCCGACGCGGGGGTGCAGGCCCAGACGCGCGTGCAGATTGTGCACGAAGCGGGTCAACCGGCCGACCACCCCGTGCCGGCGGGGTTCCCCGAGGGACGCTACCTGAAGTTTGTGGTGGCACGGGCGCTGACGCAGGGGTGAGCGGATGGCGTTGTCAGGGGGCTGCGCCCTCCCCAACTCCAGGACTACGTCAACGTCCGGTTGATCGTCCGCGCCGTGGGCTTATGGTCTTTGAAGAAATAATCCGCTCTAGCCCGCGCCGGCGGGCTTCGCATTCCATAGCCGAGGGCTTTAGCCCCACGGCAAGCCCGGCATACCGGATTCATTTCTCAAAAACCATAACGCCCCGGCTACCGGTGCGAAGGCCACCTGCGTGGCCTGTCGAGCCCGCGCCGGCGGGCTTCGCAGAGGCTCGCCCGCGGCGTCAGTCGCCGGGCGGACGACGTTGACGTAGCCCTCCCCGAGCCTCCCCTCGCGACGCAGTGCCGGGACATTCGTGCTATAATCTGCCTGACATGCACGTACTGCACATTGCGTGGGAATACCCTCCGCACATCGTTGGCGGCCTGGGCCGCCACGTCGCCGAACTGCTCCCGGCCCTGGCCAGCCAGGGGGTGCGCCCCGCCGTGGTGACGCCGCGTCTGCGCGATGGAGCAGAGGCCGAATTGTGCGACGGCGTCGCCGTGCGCCGGGTGCCCGCGCCACCCATCCCCGACGCCGATTACCCGACCTTCGTCGCGCGCATCAGCGACGATCTGGTGCGGGCAGCGAATGAGTTGCAGGAAACCTACGGGCGCTTTGATCTCGTCCACGCTCATGACTGGCTGGCGACCGAAGCGAGCGTGCGGCTCAAGTACCAGTGGCGCGTGCCGTTGATCGCCACGATTCACGCCACGGAACGCGGGCGCGGGCGCGGGGGGCTGCACGGCGACGCCGCTCGTCGCATCAACGACCTGGAGTGGCGCCTGACCTACGAGGCCTGGCGGGTGATTGTCTGCTCGCGCTTCATGGCCGGCCAGATCCACGAGTATTTCCAGACGCCCCTCGATAAGATCGACGTGGTGCCCAACGGCGTGTACATCAGCGGCTCGCCGTTCCGCGACGCCGACCACTGGCTGAGCTTCCGCCGGCGCTACGTCGCCGACGACGAGCGCATGGTGTTTTACGTGGGGCGCATCGTGTACGAGAAGGGGCTGCACGTGTTGCTCAACGCCTGGCCCGCGGTCAGCGCCCGGGTGCGGGCGCGCCTGGTGATTGCCGGCACCGGCGGGTACCTCGAGCCGCTGAAGGCCCAGGCCGCGGCGCTGGGGATCAGCGATCAGGTCACCTTTGTGGGCTTCGTCTCCGACGAGGAACGGGATCAACTCTATCACGCCGCCGATCTGGCGATTTTCCCCTCGCTCTACGAGCCGTTCGGCATCGTGGCGCTGGAGGCCCTGGCCAATGGCTGCCCGCTGATCGTCAGCGACGCCGGGGGCCTTGCCGAGGTGGTGCAGCATGGGATCACCGGCCTGGTGGTGCGCGCCGACGATCCCGGGGAACTGGCCGACGCGATTACCGCGGCCCTCAGCCGCCCCGACATCGCCCGCGCCCGCGCCGCCGCCGCGCTGCGCGAGATCCGCGAGTACTACACCTGGCCGCGCATCGCCGCCGCCACCATGCAGGTCTACTCGCGGGTGCTCGAGGCGTGGCGCGAGAGCGCGTGGGGGCAGGAAGCCAGCCGCGAATAGCTCCTGGTGGTAAACTACTTTTATAGTTGTGTTCACATGTCTCCTGGGAGCGCGGGCAGCTTGCCCGCGTAGACGCAACGAGGGCGGAACGCCCGCGCTCTCAGGCGCGTGGGTTACCCCAGGAGTGAACACGTACCTTTTATATCCGCGTGTAGTCAACGACAGTATGCCAGGCAACAGTTTTGGACAGGTGTTTCGCCTCACTACCTGGGGCGAGTCGCACGGGCCGGCGGTGGGCTGCACGGTTGACGGCTGTCCGGCAGGATTGCCGCTCAGCGAGGAGGAGGTGCAGCGTGAACTGGATCGCCGCCGCGTGGGGCAGAGCAAGGTCAGTTCGCAGCGCCAGGAGGCGGACCGGGTGCAGATCCTCTCCGGCGTGTTCGAGGGCCGCACCACCGGGACGCCGATCAGTATGGTGGTGTACAACACCGACGCCAAACCAGGGCACTACGAGGCGATCAAGGACCTGTACCGCCC
The DNA here is from genome assembly GCA_034434655.1 of Chloroflexaceae bacterium. Lineage (GTDB taxonomy): Bacteria > Chloroflexota > Chloroflexia > Chloroflexales > Chloroflexaceae > JACAEO01. The sequence goes on along the minus strand of DAOTYR010000477.1, from coordinate 1,428 downwards.
CGGCCACGCCGATTATACGTGGGACGCCAAGTACGGCTTCCGCGACTGGCGGGGCGGGGGGCGCTCCAGCGCCCGCGAGACGATCGGGCGTGTCGCCGGCGGCGCGGTGGCGCGCAAGCTGCTGACCCAGATCGGCGTCCATATCTTCGCCTACACCCTGCAACTGGAGGAACTGCGGGCGCAGACCCTCGACGAGGACGAGATCGAGCGGAACATCATGCGCTGCCCCGATCCACAGGTGGCGGCCTTGATGGTCGAACGGGTGGATCAGGCCCGCCGCAACCTGGACTCGCTCGGTGGTATCGTGGAGGTGCGCGCCCGCGGGGTGCCGCCCGGTCTCGGCGAACCGGTCTTTGACAAGCTCCAGGCCGATATCGGCAAGGCCATGTTTTCGATCCCGGCGATCAAAGGCGTGGAGTTCGGGGAAGGCTTCGAGGTGGCGCGTATGCGCGGCTCGCAGCATAACGACCCCTTCGTGCGCCGCGAGGATGGCAGCATCGGCACGCGGAGCAACCACCACGGCGGCATTCTCGGCGGCATCTCCACGGGCGAGGAGATCGTCGTGCGCCTGGCCGCCAAACCGCCGGCCAGTATCGCCCGGCCCCAGAGCACGGTGGACCGCGCGGGCAACCCGGCGACCATCGAGGTGCACGGGCGCCACGATCCCACCGTGTTGCCGCGCCTGGTGCCGATTGCCGAAGCGATGCTGGCCCTGGTGCTCGCCGATCACTGGCTGCGCCAGCGCCTGGCGCGCGTTTGACCGGCGATGCTCAGCCCGCAACGCCAGACCTCGTTGCTCCTCGCCGCCGTAGCCGGGCTGTGCTGGGCGGCGGCCCTGGCGTTGCTGCTCTTCGGCAACCTCGCCGCCGAACGCGAACCGCTTGCGCTCCAGCGGGTGCTCTTCTACGCGCTCATCCTTGCCGCGCCGCTGCTTACCTTCGCGCCGGTCGAACGGAGCCTTCATCTTCCCGGCCTGACCGTGGAGGGCGTCATCGGCGCCTTCGCGCTGCTCTACAGTCTGGCCTTCGTGCCGGCGCCGCGGGCCTGGCTGCTGGCCCTGCCCGAACTGCCGGTGTACACCCTGCTGCTGATGGCGCTGTTCCTCTGCGGCGCGGCCTTGAGTCGCCCGCTCATCCACGGCGTCAGCGTGCGGCTGTTTCGGGCGCGGGCGCGCGCCCTGGACAACCGCCGGGTGCGCCGCCAGTCGTATGAGGTCGGGTTGCTCGTGGCTATGGTGGCAGCCCTGGCCGGGCTGCGGGTGCTCACCTGGATCAGCCTGGTGCTGCTCGTGCTGGCCCTGCTGATCGCCGAGTTGCTGTTCCTCTCGCAAGTGCCCGCCGAGACGGCTGATGGGCAATAGGCTTGCGGATCGTAAGTGCTCACACCTGGGGTAAGCCACGCGCCCGGGAGCGCGGGCGTCCCGCCCGC
>DAOTYR010000476.1:0-5043 GCA_034434655.1 Chloroflexaceae bacterium | reverse complement strand
GGGCAGTTCGGATTGCGCCGCAGCTTCAGTTCGCGGAAGCGCATGCTCAGGGCATCGTAGAGCATCAGCCGGCCGATCAACGGCTCGCCGATGCCGGTGAGCAACTTGATCGTCTCCGTGGCCTGAATGGTGCCGATGACCCCCGGCAGCACCCCCAGCACGCCACCCTCGGCGCACGAAGGCACCAGACCCGGCGGCGGCGGTTCGGGGTAGAGGCAGCGGTAGCACGGCCCGCCCTGCTGCGGAGCGAACACGGTCGCCTGGCCCTCGAAGCGGAAGATGCTGCCGTAGACGTTGGGCTTGCCCAGCAGCACCGAGGCGTCATTGGTCAGGTAGCGGGTGGGGAAGTTGTCGGTGCCGTCCACGATCACATCGTAGGGGCGCATCAACTCCAGGGCGTTGGCCGAGGTGATCTGCGTCTCGTAGACGGTAATCTCGATATGCGGATTGAGATCGCGCAGGCGGCGGCGGGCCGACTCAGTCTTGGCCATGCCGACCGTGCTGGTGCCGTGGACGATCTGCCGCTGCAGGTTGCTGGCGTCGACCACATCGAAGTCAACCAGGCCGATGTGACCGACGCCCGCTGCGGCAAGGTAGAGCGCCAGCGGCGAACCCAGCCCGCCGGTGCCAATCAGCAGCACACTGCCCTGCTTCAAGCGCCGCTGGCCTTCCATGCCCACCTCGGGCATAATCAGGTGGCGGCTGTAGCGGGCGATCTCTTCATTGGACAGCGAAACGTTGCTCATGGGCGTCCTCCCGCGATGGCAGGAATGATTGACACGGTCTCGCCGGCGCTGAGGGGCGTTTCTTCGCCCTGCAGGAAGCGAATATCCTCATCGCCGACGTAGATGTTCACGAAGCTGCGCAGGCGGCCATCCTCGGCGAAGAGGTGCCGGCCAAGGGCGGGGTGCAGTTCAACCAGACCGCGCAGCAGCGCGCCGACCGTGTCGGCCTCCAGTTGGACCTGGGCGTGGCCGCCGGCGTACTCGCGCAGCGCGGTGGGGATGGTTATGGTTACGGGCATACCATTGCTCCTTATTGTTGCCATAAAGCGATTTCAAAAGCCGGTGGGGCCTCACAGCACAGGATCAGCGAAGGTGTTTTGCAGGGAGGGGCAGGCCCTCCCCAACCCTCCCCCCTCTGGCGGGGGCGTGGGAAAGCGGGGTTACTGGGTCCCGGCAATAATCACCTCTTCGGCCTCGAAACGCGCCCCGGCGTCCACCAGCAGCCAGCTCGTGACCTCGGCGGCGCGGCCCTGGCGCACGGCCTGAATGACGAAGGCGAAGGAGGCGCCGCCGATGGCCTGTGCGCCGGCGCGATCGCGCTCGGAGGGGGTAGCGGGCGCGTCGGGGTGCGAATGGTAGCAGCCGACGATCTCCAGGCCGCGCGCCGTCGCCGCGCGGTCGGCGCGCAGATAGTCGCGCGGGTCGAGGTAGAAGCGATCGCGCCGCGAGGTGGGATCATCGTTCGGGTCGAGTTGCACCTGGCCGCTCCAGCGGTTCTCCACCGGAAAGGCTTCCAGGGCCAGCTTGGCGGCGCCCTCCAGGCGCCCCAGCAGCAGACCGACGCACTCGTCGGGGTAGGTGGCCTCGGCGTGGGCGGCGATTGCCGCCGCGGCGACGGGTGAAAGGGTGAGGGTCGCGCGTGTCATGCCCGGTTCCTCGTATGCGGGAGAGCGGTCCCTCCCAACTCAAATCCCGCTGCCCTGCTCGAAGCCTGGCTCCTCCCAGAAGCGTTCGCTAAGGTAGCGATTGGCGCTGTCGCAGAGGATGGTCACCACCACGCCGGAGCGCAGGTCGCGGGCCACCCGCAGCGCGGCGCTGACATTGGCCGCCGCCGAGATGCCCACCAGCAACCCCTCTTCACGGGCCAGGCGCCGGGCCATGGCAAAGGCGGCCTCGCTACTCACCTCCAGCATGGCGTCAGGCGTCGCCGGGTCGTAGATCGCCGGAACGAGACGGGTCGAGGCCATGTGCTTGACGCCCTCCAGGGCATGGTAGGGGCCATCGGGCTGCACGGCGATGGCCCGCACGGCGGGATTCAGCTCGCGGAGGCGGCGGGTAACGCCCATGAAGGTGCCGCTGGTGCCCAGGGCGGCGACGAAGTGCGTCACCCGCCCCCCGGTCTGGCGCCAGATCTCCGGCCCGGTGGTCTCGTAGTGGGCCAGGGGATTGGCGGGGTTGCTATACTGGTCGGGGTAGAAGTAACGCTCAGGCTCGCGAGCCACAAGCTGGCGAATGGTGGCAATCGCCAGGTCCATGCCCTCGGCGGGGTCGGTGAGGATCAGCGCAGCGCCGAGAGCGCGCAGGGTGCGCCGGCGCTCGGGGCTGGCATTGGCGGGCAGCGCCAGGGTCACGCCGTAGCCCAGGGCCGCGCCGATGGTGGCATAGGCGATGCCGGTATTGCCGCTGGTGGCGTCGGCGATGCGCATACCGGGGCGCAGCAGGCCCCGGCGCTCGCCGTCGCGGATCATCCACAGCGCCGGGCGATCCTTCACCGAGCCGCCGAGGTTGTACCACTCCGCCTTGGCGTAGAGTTCCACCCCGGGCGGCAGGTCGGCGCTCAGGCAGGTGAGCCGGAGCAGAGGAGTCTCGCCGATCAGATCGAGGGCCGTGGTCATCGCGTCTCCTGGGGCGGCGCCTGGCGCCGCTGGCGCCGGTAGGCCAGCACGGCGGCCTGAAGGGTGTGCAGGGCCAGGGTGGCGCAGCGCGGGCGCGCCCGGGCGACCTCGTAGCCGACGAGTTCCAGCGCGGCGGCGTCATCGAGGGCCTCGATGGTTTCCAGCGAGGCGCCCTGCAGGGCCTCGGCCAGGATCGAGGCGGCGGCCTGGCTCACGCTGCAGCCCTGGCCCTCGAAGCGCAGCGCCGCTACCCGCTCGCGCTCCGGGTCAACCTTGAGATAGATCGTCACCTGATCGCCACAATCAGGGATGCCACCAGGCACAATCACATCGGCGTCGGCCAGGGGGCCGTGGCAGCGGGGATGTTCATAGTGGTCGAGCAGCCGCTCGATGATCGCCTGGCGGTCCATAGGGTGATTTCTCACGTGAACATAGGCTGCCGGAGCAGGGGTGTGGGGAAACCCGGTTTCCCCACGCCCCCGCCCGCGGGAGGGCCTGGCAGGCTGCGCCCTTCCAAGAACAACCTTATTTCATCGGGGCAGCGCCCGGCGCCTCCGCGGCCCTAGCCTTTCTCGATCGGCAGGCCCACGCTATTGCCCCACTCGGTCCAACTCCCATCGTAGTTGCGCACCCTGGGATAGCCCAGCAGGTAGGTGAGGACGAACCAGGTGTGGCTGGAACGCTCACCGATGCGGCAGTAGGCGATAACGTCCTTATCGGGCGTAATACCTTTGCCTTCGTAGAGCGCGCGCAACTCCTCGGGGCTCTTGAAGGTGCTGTCCTCGCGCACGGCCTGGGCCCAGGGAATATTGACGGCGGTAGGGATATGGCCGCCGCGCAGGGCGCCCTCCTGGGGGTACTCCGGCATATGAGTGCGCTCGCCGCTGAACTCCTGCGGGCTACGCACATCCACCAGCGCCACGCCGGAGGAACGCTTGATGTGCTCGAGCACCTGGTCGCGGAAGGCGCGAATGGTGGCGTCATCGCGCGGCGGCGCGACGTAGACCCCGCGGGGATAGGTGGGAACGTCGCGGGTCAGTTCGCGACCCTCGGCGATCCATCTGGCCCGCCCGCCGTTGAGAATGCGCGCGTCCTGGTGGCCAAAGAGCTTGAACACCCAGAAGGCGTAGGTAGCCCACCAGTTATGCTTGTCGCCGTAGAACACCACCGTGGTATCGTTGGAGATCCCCTTGCTCGCCAGCACCTCGGCGAAGCGGTCGGCGTCCAGGTAGTCACGCACCACAGGGTCGTTCAGATCGGTGACCCAGTCAATCTTGACCGCGCCGGGAATATGGCCGGTCTCGTAGAGCAGGACATCCTCGTCGCTCTCGACGATCCGCACCTTCGGGTCGTTCAGATGGTCGGCGACCCAGGCGGTATCAACCAGTACCTCGGGATGGGCATAGCCGCTCATCACAGGCTCCTTTACGCTCGAAGCTGGTATCGGCACGTTCCCATTGTAGCCCCGGGGCCGGGTTTAGTCAAGTTGTTACTCAGGATACTCAACAACTACCGTATCACCCTCGATGAAGGCGCGGTAGGCGGCGACCGGCTCAAAGGCGGGGAGGGTGCGGGGCGCGCCGGTACGCACATCGAAGAGCGAGCCGTGCAGGGGGCACTCGACGCACAGTTCGTCGGGATCGAACTCCCCGGCGCTGAGGGAGGCCTCGGCGTGGGAGCAGGTATCGTCAATCGCGTACACCTCATCGGCGACGCGAAACACGGCGATGCGCCGCCCGTTGATCTCGAAGGGCCGTCCCGTTCCATCGGGAAGATCGGCCAGATTTGCAATGCTGATGCTGGGCATAGGCACCTGTTGATGATCGGGGTCGGTGACGTGTTCAGCTACAGAAGGTACGCGGTGGAGGAGCGCGGGGAGACTGCGCCTCCCGCATGCCCCGGTTCCCCGCCCGCGGCGGGGGCGCTGCCGGCGGTTCGCCGGGCCGGCCTGGCTGCCGCTGAGGTGACCATCGTGCGCCGCGTGCAGCCCCCCTCCCAGCCTCCCCCCGCTGGGGGGAGGCGCCGGGTGCCCGCCCCTAGCGGAGGAGGGTCCGGGAAGGGGCCGTCACCGTGCCCGCGGCGCCGTGGCGCGGGCGGGACGCCCGCGCTCCCGGGCCGTGTGCATCGTGGCGGTGTGCGCCATGCGCGTGATCGTCTCACGTGACCATGGGGAAACCTGGTTCCCCCAGCCCCCCGCCCGCGGGAGGGTCCGGGAGGGCGCAGCCCGTGCGCAGGGGGCTGGAGAAACCGGGTTTCCGCACACCCCCGCCCGCAGGGGTTTGGGAGCGGCAACGGCGCACAGCGCATCCGGCGAGCGCCTTAGCCGACCGACCCCTCCATCTCCATCTGGATGAGGCGGTTCAACTCCACGGCGTACTCCATAGGCAGTTCGCGGGTGAACGGCTCCATGAAGCCGAGCACGA
>DAOTYR010000475.1:0-4002 GCA_034434655.1 Chloroflexaceae bacterium | reverse complement strand
TCGCACACCTTCAACATCAGCACCGCCGCCGCCTTCGTGGCCGCCGGCGCCGGGCTGATCGTCGCCAAGCACGGCAATCGGGCGATGTCCAGCCTCTGCGGCAGCGCCGATGTGCTGGAGGGTCTGGGGGTGAAGATCGAACTGGACGCCGACGGCGTGGCCCGCTGTTTGCGCGAGGCGGGCATCGCCTTCATGTTCGCGCCGAAGTTCCACCCGGCCATGCGCTTCGCCGGGCCGGTGCGTCGCGAGATCGGCATTCGCACCGTCTTCAACATCCTCGGGCCGCTCACCAACCCGGCCCGCGCCCGCTACCAGGTCCTCGGCGTAGCCTCCGAACCGCTAGCCGAGAAGCTCGCCCGCGCCCTCAGCCGCCTGGGGATCGCCCATGCGCTGGTCGTGCACGGCGACGGCGGGATGGACGAGTTGAGCCTGAGCGGTCCCAATCTGATCTTCCAGGTGCGCAGCGGCCAGCCGCCCCGGCGCTTGACCGTCAGCGCCGCGGAGCTTGGTCTCGAACCCGCCGGCCCCGAGGCGCTCCGCGGTGGCGACGTGGCGACGAACGTCGCGATCGTGCGCGCCGTGCTCAGCGGGGCCGACAGCGGCCCCCGCCGCGACGTGGTGCTGCTCAATGCCGCGGCAGCGCTGGTTGCCGGCGAGCGCGCCGCCGACCTGGGCGAGGGCCTGGCTCTGGCGCGGGCCAGCATCGCCGAGGGCCGCGCCCTCGAACGCCTGGAGCGCCTGATCGCCGTCTCAAACGCCCTTTGAACGACTTTCCCCGCGGAGAAGCGCGATGCTTGAAGAAACCATCCTTACCAGGATCCTCGCCCACAAAACCGAAGAGGTCGCCCGGCAGAAGCTCAAGACGCCGCTCCGCGAACTCGAGCGCCGCGCCGCCCGCGCCCCCGAACCGCGCGATTTCGCCGCCAGCCTGCGGCGCCCCCCCGCCACCGCGCTGATCGCCGAGGTGAAAAAAGCCTCACCCAGCCGCGGTGTGCTGCGTGATCCCTTCGACCACCTGGCCCTGGCGCGCGCCTACATCGCCGCTGGCGCGGCTGCCATCTCCGTGCTCACCGATGTGCGCTTCTTTCAGGGCAGTCTCAAGTATCTGGAAGCCATCCGCCAGTTGCCCGATACACCCCCCCTGCTCCGCAAGGACTTCATCATTGACCCCTACCAGATCGTCGAGGCCCGCGCCTATGGCGCCGACGCCGTGCTGCTGATCGTCGCCGCGGTTCCCGATGTTGAGCGTCTGGAAGATATGCTGCTCCTGGCGCAGCACATGGGCATGGAGGCTCTGGTCGAGGTCCACACCGAGTCTGAGATGCAGCGCGCCCTGGCCATCGGCGCCGCCGTTGTCGGGGTGAACAACCGTGACCTGCACCGTTTCGAGACTAGCCTGGAAACCACCGCGCGCCTGGCCCGGCTGCTGCCCACGGGCAGCCGGCGCCCGGCGCTGGTGAGCGAGAGCGGCATCTTCACCCCTGAGCACGTGGCCCTGGTGCGCGGCTACGGCGCCGACGCCGTGCTCGTCGGCGAGGCCCTGGTGACCGCGCCGGACGTGGAGGGCCTGGCCCGGGCGCTGGCCCGCGCCTGATGCTCCGCGCTCACGCAACTCTGGTACGGCTCAGGACGTACAATTGGAGCATGCACGCGCTAACGTGAACATACGCCCTCGGCGAGGGGTGTGAGGAAACCGGGTTTCCCCATTCCCCCACCCGGTGGGAGGGTTTGGGAGGGCGCAGCCTTTGCGCAGGGGGATGGGGAAACCGGGTTTCCCCATTCCCCCACCCGGTGGGAGGGTTTGGGAGGGCGCAGCCCTCCCAAGAGCAACCTATGTTCATCCCGTCGGGGTACGGCGCGAGCCGCATGGACGGCTGATGGCGCATCGCGGTGGGGTAGGAAACTAACGCAAACCCTCGTGCCATCAGAGAACAGGAGTTACGGAGAGGAGAAGCATGCTCTGTCCGAACTGTGGCGCCACCGTGACCCAGGGTCAGCGTTTCTGCGACAACTGCGGCATGAGACTGGGCGCTGATGCGACCTTATCCGAAGGCCAGCCGTTGAACGCCCCAATCGGTCAGCCGCCAATCCCGCCATCTTTCCCCGTCCAGCCTGGCGCTTATCAGACCCAGCCGGGCATGCACGTCCCTCAAGTCGTGCCAAACAGCAATATGGCGATCATCAGTCTCGTCGCCGGCGTTCTATCCTGGGTGATGTTGCCGTTGATCGGCGCAGTGGTGGCCGTCGTCTGTGGCCACCTCGCGCGCAAAGAGATCCGCGAGTCGGGTGGGCGGCTCGCCGGTCAGGGCATGGCAACCGCAGGTCTCGTTCTGGGCTACATCCAGATCGCCCTCGCGGTCCTGGGCCTCTGCATCGGGATGGTGTTCTTCTTTGCTTTGCTCGGGGCGTTATAGGGGCGACCCGGGGCAAGTCCTGTCGGAGCCTGATGGTCTTTGAGCAATGAATCCGCTAGACCTGGTCGTTTGGCGAGGGGTGTGGGGAAACCCGGTTTCCCCACATCCCTCGCCCGCGGGAGGGTTTGAAAAAACCAGCTTTCCCCGCAGCCGGTCCGCAAAGTGTGGGAGGGCGCGCCGCCCTCCCACACCTTTCCATCGCGCGTTGCGTGCCCCGCCGACAGCGCCTATCGCGGCGCGCCGAAGACCTGCGTCCAGTAGTGGTAGTACGGATACTGCGCACCGGCCGGGGGCGTGTCGTCGGCCTGGTAGACGTAACCGATACCAACGTGAACGTACCGGCAGTTCAGGATGTTCCGGCGATGGCCATCGCTCCGCATCCAGCCCGCCATCACCGCCTCGGGTGTGGTGTAGCCGGCGGCGACATTTTCGGCAAGGGCAGACCAGGAGTAGCCCACGGCGTTGGCCCGCTGGGTCAGGCTCGAGCCATTGCTGCCAACGTGGCCGAAGAAATTGTTCACCGCCATGTCCTCGCTGTGTTGCTGCGCCGCGCGCATGAGCCGCGAGTCGAGACTCAGCGGCTGGCAGCCGGCGCGGGCGCGCTCCGCATTCAGCAGCGCCAGCACCTGGTCGGCGATGGTCGGCTCACTTGAACTTTGAGAACTGCCGGCAGTTTTGATCACCGGGACGAATACCTGTGACATCACGGCAAAGCTCGACTGGGTGGGGAATGACGCCTGGGTGTCCAGTTCAACGTGGGTGGACGACTCGGTGTGAATGTGGGTTTCCGTCTGAGCGAAGGTGCCGGATGTCAGGCAGAGGCTTACCAGGAGGGTGAGAACGACCGCAGCAGCGATGAGAGTGCGAGCGGTTGGGTAGTGCATAGGCTTTGGTGAAGATCGAGTTAAAAATGCGCCTATAGTATCATACCACCTCGACCGTGCCAACTCCTATGCCCCGATGGTCCTGTTCTATCCTGACCAATGGGTCTCTCAAAACCATTGATACCACCAGGTGGATGGCGCGTTTGTGTCCGTCGCACTGCTCCACCCTCCCGCAGGCTCGCAGCCTGCGGGAGGGTCATCGTGCAACCTTGCCCAAGAGGTTCAACTTTTCTAAGAACTAACGTGAACATACGCCCTTGGCGAGGGGTGTGGGGAAACCGGGTTTCCCCACGCCCCCGCCCCGCAGGGGTATGGGGAAACCCGGTTTCCCCATACCCCCACCCGCGGGAGGGTGTGGGAGGGCGCAGCCCTCCCAGGAACAACCGTAGGTGCATTGCGGCGTTGTGCGCCATGCGCATGACCGTCTCACGTGAACATAGGCTGCCAGAGCAGGGGTATAGGGCAACCGGGTTGCCCCATCCCCTCCCACCGGGTGGGGGGATAGGACAACCCGGTTTCTCCATCCGCCTGCTTGAGGGCCAGGCCCTTCCGCGGGCGGGGGCGTGCGGGAACCCGGTTCCCCCATGTTCACGTTAGGGTTGCGCGCTGATCAGGAAGCTTCGGGAACAATCAGCCCATACGCCCCGTCGCGGCGGCGGTAGAGCACGCAGATGCGCATGGTTTCGGCGTCCTGGAAGACGAAG
>DAOTYR010000474.1:0-6129 GCA_034434655.1 Chloroflexaceae bacterium | reverse complement strand
GTCATACGAAACCCCTGCGGGCAACAGTCTACCTTCCCGCAGGAGAGGATAGCAGAAACGTGTAATCAACCCATAAATCTTTCCGCCCATTTAACTGACACGATTGTTATCTGTCTGGCCATCATCAGTTGCGGAGGAACCACCAGGCAACGATGGCGACGATCAGCAGCACCGGCGCCATGGCGATGAACAGGATCTCAAGACTTTTGCCTTCCCAGCGGGGCGGTCCCTCGATGGCCGGCTGACTCCGGCTTTCGTCAGGTAGCGGGGTTGGCGTAGGCACGGGGGTTGGTATGGGGGTGGGGGTAGGCAGGATGCGAGGGATGGGAGTAAACGTCGGCGGAGGCGCCACGTCAGGGGCGGCCACAGGCGCGCTGGTGTACCAGATCGTCTGGCGCGCTCCCTGGTCGCCATCGGTGTCGGTGGTCATCCAGACAGCGTGGAGCCGGTTGCCCCGTTCCACTACCAGGCGTGGGCTCTGGGGCGCCGCGCCCGGACCGGTCAGCGCTTCCGGCGCCGACCAGTTCAGGCCATCCCAGGTGAGGTGCCAGAGCCGCGGCTCGTTATCGCCGGTCGTGCCTATCACTCCGACCACGAGCATGTGCATGCGCCCGGCGCCATCTGCGGCCAGGCTCAGGCGTCGCTCAGAGGCGGCGCTCCCGGCAGGACTGGTTACCTCAGGCACCAGGCCGGGCGGCGACCAGGTGCGCCCACCGTCATTCGAGCTCTGGAACAACACGCTGCCGGAAATGGCGCTGGCGTAGATCGCAAGCAACTGTCCGGCGCGTCCAATGCCGAGGGTGACCTGAGAGAGCTGATCGTCGCGAACGCCCAGCAGAACAGGCTCTTCCCACCTCTGCCCGCCATCAGGAGAACGACGGTAGATCGGAAAGGTTCCACCGTCAGGTAGGCCGGGGCCTTGATGTTCCCACAGCAGGTGGACCTGGCCCAGATCATCGGCGCCGATCTGTGGGGCAAGGTTGGCGCCATCGAGCAGCGAGAGATTCTCGGCGCGCGTCCAGGTGAGGCCCCCATCGGAGGAGCGGCGGTAGCGCACGTCCTGGCAGGCGACGCAGGGAGGGGCGGAAGATCCGGACCGGCGCGCGGGAGCGGCAAACGCAACGTGGAGCGTTCCGTCCGGGCTGCTGACAATTGACGTGCTGTTCCCTTCACCAAGACTGGCAGGGGGGAGCAGCAGGGCCATGCGCACCACGTCGTCCCAGGGGGCGTGAAGGTACTGCTGCTTGCCATCGGTGTTGGTGACAATATGCAGCCTGGCATCGGGCGCACTGGCCAGTCTGCCACGCACAGTGAAGCGCGCATTGTTCATTGCGGCATCGCTGGTCAGGGGGGATAAAGTGTCGCCCAGGGGCTGGCGCTCTCGCAGCATGATCGGCTCGACCGTGGACCAGACCCCCTCAACGCGCACGCGGTACATGAGGGCGTCAACGAGCCTGGCTTGTTCATCGGCGCGATTGAGAACGCTATACCAGATTACGTGGAGCCTGCCATCGCCATCTATGGTCAATTCAGGGGCGGAGGCCACGGAGCTTGTGGTGGGATCAGAAAGGCGCAACGGCGGTTCCCAGGCATACAGTGACCCCGCCTGTGCTGGCGACAGCGGAACGATCGCCGTGAGGCCGAGCAAGCACCAGAGGAGGGTAACGCGCAGGTGAGTCATGGTCGAAGTCACGGCGCTGAGGATCGTCAGCGGCTCCGGAAGCGACGCCAGAGCATCAGCGTCGCAATAGCGATGATCAAACCGAGGACCGGAACAAGCGCCAGTCCGTGGATGACCAGTGGATTAGTGCCGCTCACAACCGTCGGTGGTGGTGTCGCGCGAATCGCATCGGGCAGCGCGGAGGTAGGTGCGGGCGCCTGGCTTGCGGGCAGGGTGGATTGGCCGCGTGGCGAAGCAGGAAGAGGCGCATTGGGCGCGGCTGGCGCCGAGGGAGGCGCGCTGAACGGCGCTGGCGCCAGAGCGGGCGCGTCAACCGTGGCGCTGCTGTAGAGCACGCGCCGTTCCCCCCAACCGCTCGCATCAGTGTAACTGAACCAGACGGCGTGGAGTTGATTCCCTCGAGCCACTGCCAGACGGGGCCACATCGGCCGGTTCATTGTGGCTGCCACAATCTCTGGCTCCGACCAGGTTTCGCCGTTCCAGGTAAGATGGAGCAGCATCGGAATGGGAGTGATGCTCTGTTCGAGAAAGCCAGGCATCAGGAGGTGCACGTGGCCGGCGCTGTCGGTGGCCATCGTGTAACTGTCGAGCCCGCGTTCTACGGGATCGCGGGCGCGCACCCCGGCAATGATCTGAGGCGGGCTCCAGGTGTCCCCGCCGTCAGGTGAACGCTGGTAATACATATCCGTGCCATTGGCGCTGCGGTAGACCACGATGGGATCGTCCCCGGCGAGCCCCAGGGTCGTTTGCGCGACGGGTCCCTCGGCGGTACTGAAGAACACCGGATCGCGCCAGGTCGCGCCGCCATCGTCTGAACGACGGTAAACCCCGACGGCCGGCCGGTCCAGGCCGAGATACCAATCGCTGCCGTGGTCCCAGACGACATGCAGCCGGTCACGTCCGTCAACCTTGACCTGAATCCGCTCATCGCCGCCGGGCAGTTGGGCGAGGTTGGCGCGCACCGTCCACGTCTGGCCGCCGTCGGTCGAGCGGCGGTAGAAGATTTCGCTCAAGAGGCGGTTGCCTTCCTCGGTGCCGATCACCGCCTCATTGTAGAAGGCGTGCAGAACGCCCTTGCTATCGGCGGCGATGGCATTGTAGTAACTGCTGCCAAGGCGTTGCGGCTTGCTCCATGCCCTGGCGGACCAGGCTTGCTGCACCGGGGCGCTTACGGCGGTCACGTCGGTGCAGCGACGGACGAGCGCATGCAGGTGACCGTCAGGAGTGACGGCAATGCTGTTGCGCACCGTGAAACCGCCCACGCAGGTGAAGGCAATATCGTTCATCGGCGACCACTGCCCGTCGCGGAGCACGCGGTAGCGCAGCAGGTCGCGTGAGGAAAGATTAGGGTCATTCGGGTCGGGGTTAGCGGCTGACGCGCCGCTGCCCCAGATCGCGTGGACGGCACCCTGGGCGTCTGCGGCAACATCGGGAAACCAGCCGAACTGGTCATCAGAGATGTCAAAAGGCGGGCTCCACCTGCCGGAGGCGCGCGCCGGCTGTAGGCTTCCCTGCACTTCCAGCAGGAGCATGCCCGCCAGGATGACGGGCAGGAGCGCCTGCAGCACGCGTAGGGGAGTATGGGGCGCTGTGTTATGCATAGCGAGTGTAATGAAGCGCCGGGTTGGGGGGCAGTTATACGTCCGATGGTATGCCCTGCCTGGTGTCTTCCCTGGCGGCCTGATGGTTTCGGTTGGTGGCGTGGGCCGTCGAGCGACTGTTGGCAATACGCGCGCGGCGCTGGCGAGAGGGCGGCGTGGCGCTTCGGTAGTAACCGTTGCCGACGATACGGATCGAAGGCGACTCCTCAGGCGGCGGAGTGATGATAACCTCAGGCCGCGGCTCACAGGGGCTCTCGAAATCCGGGGGCGAGGACGAGGCGCCACGCTCGACCTCCAGTAGCTCCTCCAGCGTAATGGTTTCCGACGCAGGCTCGGGATTGGGGGCGTCACTGGTGCGGTTGGCCTCAAGCGGTGTTTCGGTTGCGGTCAGCAGCCGTGGAGCCGGAGCAGACGCCTGATCGGCAGGTGAAGCGGGTGTGGCTGTCTGGTCACCGACCATGATCGTAATGCCGTTTCGGGTAACCGAGATGCGGAAGCCGCCACCCTTCGCGCTTGCGGTAGAGGGATCGTGGAGGGCGCGGGGGGCGGGGGTGGTGATCACGGCGCCGAGGAAGCGCGTATTGGGCTCGCCGGTCAATTGTTTGCGCGCCTCGATCACCTTTGAGCGGCTATCGGAGCGGCCGTTCAGCACAAGCATGACCCCGTCCACGAGGGGCGCCAGCAACCCCGCGTCAGGCCCCGTAAGCGCCGCCGGGCCGTCGAAGATCACCACATCGGTTGCCTTGCGCAGGTGTTCGAGCATTTCCGGCCAGAAAACCAGCGGAACCAGTTCGGAGAAGCGCGTGTAGCCGGCCTGACGGCCCGAAAGCACCAGCAGATTAGGCGTACCGGTCGGGCGGACATAAGCCCACAGACTGCCGGGCGCACCAGACGTTCTACCGTTGGCGTCGTTGCCATTGCGCTCGTTGGCGCGTTGATCAAACAGCCGCGGTATATGGGTCGTATCACTCTCGGTATCGACGAGCAACACGCGGTGGCCGGTGCGGACGTACATCCTGGCGATCTCGATGGCGACGGAGCTACGGGCCGTACTCTTCTGCGGACTGCTGATCAGGAGCGTCCGCGGCAGTCTGCTGTGCGCCGCAAGAACCATATTGGCATACAACCGGTTCAGAGTCTCCTGGCGTTGGCTCTCAGCCCGCCAGTTCTTAGTCTGATGCAGTGGAAGCTCGGGCAGCTCGCCGAGGCTTCTGACGCCGGTGCGGCTCTGCAGTTCGCTGCTGGTGCGCCAGCGTTCATCGAGCCGGTCGAGGACCAGCGCGGCCACGATCGCCATCAGCAATCCGCCAAGGCCAGCGGTCGCAAGGGTCAGACTGCGCTTCTGAGGCAACGGTCCCAGGGCAGGGCGTGCCGCCTCGAAGAGCGAGAGGCTGTTGGTCGAGGTCTGGTTACTCAGGTTGATCAGATTGGTATACTCATTGAGGTAGCGCTGGCGTGTCAGTTCGAGCGCCTGGAGTTGTTGCTGAACGTCGGAGATATCAATGGCCGAGGAGAGGTTCTTAAGACGTTCCTCAAGCTCGGCGATTCTGGCGTCCACTGCCTGCATATTGGTCTGGGCTTCCGCGAGCCGGCGGTTGATCTCAGCCTGCTGGGCGGCAACCTTCTCAGGCGCATTCGGGGTGTAAGCGATCAACTCCTCGGCAATCGCGTTGGCGATGGCAGCGGCGCGCTCCGGATTGGTATCGGTAATCTTAATTTCGAGCAGGTTGGCGCCACGATCAACGCGAGTAGCCAGCATGCGGTCGCGGATGACCTGCCACGGAAAGGTAAGTTGCAGACGCTTCACTACGGGAGCGAGGATAACCTCGCGTTTGGTCAGGGTGGCGTAATAATCAGCCAGCACATTACTCAGGGCCACCTGGGCCTGAGTAGGCGCGGAGACCTCAAAGTTGTTGCCCACCATCAGCGTGGCTTGCGAAAGGTAGATATCGGGCTGCTGGCGCAGTATGTACCAGGCTGTGCCGACAGCCAGTGCCGCCGCCAGGGCAAGCAGGAACCACCAGCGTAACACGAGGCGCACATACGTTAGAACATCATGCCAGGTAAGCATGGGCCAGTCCTTGTGTGAAACGTCGCCCCCCGATGTGGCGGGCATCGTAACGAAAGTCCCTTGTCAGCCGT
The DNA here is from genome assembly GCA_034434655.1 of Chloroflexaceae bacterium. GTDB lineage: Bacteria > Chloroflexota > Chloroflexia > Chloroflexales > Chloroflexaceae > JACAEO01. Next base: position 705 of record DAOTYR010000474.1, on the reverse strand, counting down.
CCATGCGGCTGCGCCGCACAACGCCGCGATGAACATACGGTTGTTCCTGGGAGGGCTGCGCCCGCCCCCACCCTCCCACCGGGCGGGGGCGTGGGGAAACCCGGTTTCCCCACCCCCCTGCCGAGGGTTTAGTTTCACGTTAGGTTATTCGTTGAGGAGAGGCGCCGGGCGGCGCGCCTCAGCGAGCATCCGGTCGTGCCATGGTCGCGCGCAAAGCCAGCGGGCCGCATCGAGCAGGTTCGCCGCGATGTGCATTGGTGGGTGGCTCCGAAGTTCGGGATGGTCGAGTTGTGTGCGACCGCTCAGTACAAGTATTGTTCGGCAGCCTGCAGCCTGACCGGCGGCAATGTCGGATGGCGCATCGCCAATCATATATGCCGCTGAAAGATCCACCTGGTATTCCCTGGCCAGATCGAGCAACATGCCTGGCCGGGGTTTTCGGCAGTCGCAGGCCTCCTCAGGCCGATGCGGGCAGACACGTATCCCGGTGATGATGGCCCCGTGAGATGCCGCGATGCTAATCATACGCCGATGGATCTCTGCCAGGGTAGTGCTCGTCATCAGGCCACGGTTGACAGCGGCCTGGTTGGTGACAATAAAGATACGAAAGCCGTGTTCGGTCAGCAAGCGCAGCCCTTCGAGCGCTCCGGGCAACCAGCGGAACTCATCCCAGGTCTTCACGTGGTCAACGCGGTTCTCATTGAT
>DAOTYR010000473.1:0-2165 GCA_034434655.1 Chloroflexaceae bacterium | reverse complement strand
CGGTTACCCCCTGCGCTGAAGGGCGTACCTGCGTCATGGACAGTTCATCCACCCCGATATCACCTCTGGCCAGTGGAGCAGCATCGGTCGAGGCCTTGCGCCAGGCCCTGGCTGCCGAGCGGCGCGCGCGCCAGGTGGCCGAGGTGCTCCATGCCTCGCACATTGCCCTTTCGCGCAGCCTCGATCCCCAGGTGGTGACGACCACCCTGCTGGCGCATATGGCCCAGCTCGTGCCTTACGACAGCGCCTGCGTCATGCTGCTGGAGAGCGACGAGATGCTGCGCGTCCGCGCCACTCGCGGGTACGAGGCGTTCACCGATCCGGCGCAGGTGGCCGGGTTGAGCATCAACCCGGCGGAGGACCCGCTCTTCCAGCCGTTGATTGCGCGGCGACGCAGTTTCGTGGTGCTCGACACAGTGCGCACGGCCAGTTGGCGCGCGCGGCCAGGGCTCGAGCACGTCCGCAACTGGTTCGCGGTACCCCTTGTCGCCGGGGAAGAAGTGATCGGGTTCTTCTGCGCCGACAAGACGGTCCCGGCCTTCTTTACCCCCGAGCACGTCAACACGGCCGAATTGCTGGCCATCCCCGCGGCGATCGCCCTCCAGAACGCGCGGCTCTTCGCCCAGGTGCAGGCCGGCCAGGCGCGCTTGCAGGCCCTCTCCGAGCGCCTGGTGGCGGTGCAGGAGGCCGAGCGGGCGCACCTGGCCCGCGAGTTGCACGACGAGATCGGCCAGATGCTGACGGCCCTGAGCCTGGCCCTGACGGTCGGCCCCCGCGCCAGTCCCGAGGCCTTGCGCGAACGGATGATCCAGGCGCAGCGCCAGGTGAACCAGTTGACGGCTCAGGTGCGCGCCCTCTCCTTGAACCTCCGCCCGGCCATGCTCGATGATCTGGGCCTGCTTCCCGCCCTGTTCTGGTTCACGCGCCGCTACACCGACCAGACGGGGATCCAGGTGCAGTTGCAGCATGCCGGCCTCGACCGGCCCATTCCGCAGGCGGTGGCGAGCACGGCCTACCGTGTGGTGCAGGAGGCCCTGACCAACGTGGCGCGTCACGCCGGGGTGGACCACGCCCGCGCCCAGGTCTGGGCCACTGACGATATGCTGGCGGTGCAGGTGGTGGACGAGGGCCGCGGGTTCGAGGCTGACGAACTGCCCGCCAGCGATTCGCTGGGTCTGGCGGGGATGGCCGAGCGCGTGCGCCTGGCCGGCGGCACGCTGACCATCGAAACGGCGCCGAATGCCGGAACGCGTATTCTTGCCGAACTGCCGTTACCGACCTGGAAGGAAAGCGACCGATGCGACCACTGACGATCGTGCTGGCCGACGATCACCATGTCGTACGCAGCGGCCTGCGGGTGCTGCTAGAGAACGAAATGAACTGTACGGTGGTTGGTGAGGCAGGCAATGGACCCGAGGCGCTGGCCATGGTTGAGCGGCTCCAGCCCGACCTGTTGATCGCCGACCTGATCATGCCAGGGTTGAGCGGCCTGGAAGTGGCGCGCCAGGCCCGCATCGTCTCACCAAACACCCGGATCGTCATCCTCTCGATGCACGCTGACGAGTCGTATGTGCGCGAGGCCCTGCGCGCCGGCGTTACCGCCTACGTGCTCAAAGAAACCCTTTCCACGGAGTTCCTGTACGCTATCCAGCAGGCGGCCCAGGGGCGCCGCTACCTCAGCCCGCCGCTCTCTGACCGGGCGATTGATGCCTACGCCAGCCAGACGGCGGAGACCAACCTGGACCTGTACGAGACCCTGACGGCCCGCGAGCGCGAGATCCTCTACCTGGCGGCCCAGGGCCTCACCAGCGCCGAAATCGCCGAGCATCTGATGATCGGCGTGCGGACGGTGGATACCCACCGGGCGAGCATGATGCGCAAACTCGGCCTGCACACGCCCCTGGATCTTATTCGTTACGCCGTGCGGCGCGGCATTGTCACCCTGGACGGGTGATGCGCCGCGGGGTTGTTCCTGGGAGGGCGCAGCCCTCCCAGAACCTCCCACGGGCGGGGGCGTGGGGGAACCCCGTTTCCCCACACCCCCCCTCCGAGGAGCTATATTCACGTTAGCCGTCCATGCGGCTGCGCCGCACACCGACAGGATGAACATCCTTCCTGGGAGGGCGCAGCCCTCCCAAACCCTCCCGCGGGCTGGGGTATGGGGG
>DAOTYR010000472.1:0-2628 GCA_034434655.1 Chloroflexaceae bacterium | reverse complement strand
CCTCGCCTGTGTGTTTCCCCCCACACCCTCCCACCGGGTGAGGGGCTGGGGAAAGCCGGTTTCTCTATCCCCCCGCATGAGGGCCAGGCCCTCGATCCTTTCGGGGGCGGGGGGCTGGGGAAAGCCGGTTTCCCCATTCCCCTCTTCGAGAGCTTATGTTCACGTGAGACGGTCATGCGCATGGCGCACCACGCCGCGATGCACATGCCCTGGGAGCGCGGGCGTCCCGCCCGCATCGCGTCTCCGCGGGCACGGTGACAGTCCCTCCCCTGACCCGCCCCCGCTGGGGGCGGGAACCCGGCTCCTCCCTCCAGCGGGGGGAGGCTGGGAGGGGGGCTGAACCCGGCGAACGATGGTCACGTCAGGCGGTTCGAGCCGGCACGACGAACGGTCAAGCTGAAACGCCCGATTCTGAAACACGCCTAACATCTAACATCCATGTGAGGAGCGCATCCATGGCCATCCAGGTAGCGCGACGGCTGTACCTCTATGTCGCCGCCTTCATTGGGTTACAGATGCTTGCTGCCGGGACAGCGGGGTTGCTGGCTTTGATTGTCGAACGCTGGCTCGGCGGCCCTCCCGTCGGCGCCGAAGGGGCGGTGTTGCGCCTGGCGGGCACCGTGGCGCTGGTGGTGGTCGGTGCGCCCCTGTGGGTTGGCCACTGGCTGCTGGTCCGCCGCGATGCCGCCCGGCCCGAAGGTCAGGCGTCGCCCCTGCGCCGGCTCTACCTCTATGCGGTGCTGCTCATCGCGGCGCTCAGCGCCCTGACGGCCAGCCACGAGGCCCTGTCCCTGGCCTTCACGGCCCTGCGCCAGGACATCGCGGCCCTCGGCCTGGTCGCGCCGCTGGCCACCGCGCTGGTGAGCGGCGTGGTCTGGGTGACCCACTGGCGCGTCGCCCGCGCCGATCGCCTCCAGGTCGAGCGTAGCGGCCCCAACGCCACCCTGCGCCGCTGGTACCTGGTCCTGCTGCTCTGGGTGAGCCTGGGGCTGGCCGCCTTCGGGGCTGGCGCGCTGATCAGCGCGCTGCTCCAGCGCTTTGGCTTCGCTCAGCCCCTGTTGACCTGGCAGGTGACGGAGCACAGCGCCACGCTGGTGGTCGGGTTGTGCTTCTGGCTAGCCCACGAGTTGTGGTCGCGCCGCCTGGTCCGCGTTCCCGGCCCTCTGCAGGCCGATGAACTCGCCTCGAGCCTGCGCCAGGTCTACCTGGCGCTGGTCATCGTCGCCGCGCTGATCGCTTCCCTGACCGGTCTGACCGCGCTTCTGGCCGCCGCGTTCCGGCTGCTATGGGGCCTGGAGACCTGGCCGGGCGCCTTTGCCGGCCAGACCACGGCGGCCGCGGCGGTGGCCGTGGCTCTGCCGGTGCTGTTCTACCATCGCGAGCAGATGGTGCTGACGGCGCGCCTCAGCGGCGCCGAGGAGCGGGTGGGCACCGCCCAGCGGCTGATCAGCTACCTGGTGGGCGCGGTCAGTCTGGTGGCGCTGTACTTCGGCCTGAGCGGGCTGATCGGCACGCTGCTGCGGAGTTGGGTCGGCGCAGAGGTGATTGGCGGGGCCAGCCGCGAGGCGTTAAGCTGGTACATAGCCACGACCATCGTCACCCTGCCGGTGTACGGGCTGGCCAGCCGCTGGAGCGAGCGCCTGGCCCGCAGCAGCGCCGAGGAGGAACGCGCGGTCAGCCGGCGCATCTATCTGTACGTCGGTCTGCTCTTCGGAGTGATCGCCGGGGTGGTCGCCCTGACGCAACTCATTCGCCTGCTGCTGGTGACGTTCCTTGGCGAAGGGGGGGCGGGCGTGCTCGCGCAGATCAGCGAACTGGCGGGCTATGCCGTGCTGGGCGCGGCGATCGCGGCGGCCTACGCCGCCGGGCTGCGACGGGCGGGCGCGGCGCGCGGCGCCCTCGGCGCGGGTTGGCGCGTCGGCATCGTGGCCGGCGAGCCGCTCCGTCAGCATCTGGTGGCGGCCCTGGGGAACGAATTGCCGGGCGCGACGCTGATCGCCTGCGATGAACGCGAGGCCCCGGAGCGCCGCACCAGCCTGGCCGGGGTCGATCTGCTGATCCTCTCCCTGGCGGCCTGGGCCGATCCGGCCCTGGCGCCCTTGACCGCGCCGCGCCTGCTGCTGGCCGCCGCCCCACCGGACGTCACTCTGGTGGGCGCGCGCCGCGATGGCCCGGCCCTGGCGCGCGAGGCGGCGGGCAAGGCGCGGGCGCTGTATCTGGCGCGCCCGCCCGTGGGTGACGCGCCGGCACCGTCGGTCGCTCGCTCATAGCGCGAGCCTGCCGGCTTTGCTGAACCGTGTCCTGATGGCAACGAACGGTAACTGTTCACATCTGGGGGCTTTCACGAGCCTGGAAGGCAGGGTCTCCCGCCCTCGGCGCGTCTCCGCGGGCAAGCTGCCCGCGCTCCCAGGCCCGATGCGGCTCCGCCGCGCGCCACAACCCTCCCGCGGGCGGGGGGGTTAGGGGCGGACAGAACATCCGAGCCAATGCAGCTTCTACCGCATTGGGACGCCCCAGCGCACGGCTCTGGTCGCCCCTCTCCCGCGCGCGGGAGAGGGGCAGGGGGTGAGGGCCAATCAGCGCATCCCAACGCCATAAAGCCCCTCGGCGCTCATGTGTTCTGTCCGC
>DAOTYR010000471.1:0-3963 GCA_034434655.1 Chloroflexaceae bacterium | reverse complement strand
TGCCCCATCCCCCGGCGCAAAGGCTGCGCCCGCCCACACCCTCCCGCGGGCGGGGGGATGGGGGAACCTGGTTGCCCCATGTTCACGTCAGGGGCATAGAAAAACCGGGTTGCCCCCATCCCCCGGCAGGGACACGGAACAACCCGGTTTCCTCAGCCCACACTCTATGCCCTGGCAGGGGCACGGGGCAAGCTGGCTTCCCCAGCTCTCACAAATACCCCATCCTCAGCGCCAGGGCGCCGAGGCCGAGGAAAAAGGCGAAGCCACAGACATCGGTCACGGTGGTGACGAAGATGGACGAGGCCAGGGCCGGGTCAATCTTGAGCGCCTTGAGCGTCAGGGGCACGATCACCCCGGCGAGCGAGGCCATAATCAGGTTGCCGAGCATCGCCAGGCCGATGACCACCCCCAGGGCCGGGTTGCCCTGCCAGAGCCAGCCGATCAGCCCCACTAGCAAGCCGATCGAAACGCCGTTGCAAACCCCGATGAACACCTCGCGCAGCAGTGTGCGGCGGGCGTTGTGGAAGCTCACCGCGCCCAGGGCGAGGGAGCGCACGATGAAGGTGAGCGTCTGGGTGCCGGCATTGCCGCCTTGCCCGGCAACCACCGGCATGAACGCGGCCAGCATGGCCGCCTGGGCAATGACCCCCTCGAACTGGCTGACCACCGCGGCGGCCAGGAAGGCCGTGGCCAGGTTGATCACCAGCCAGAACACCCGGTCGCGGGCGGCCCGCGTGATCGGGCGCTCGATCTCTTCATCGGCGGCTACGCCGGCGAGGCGGTACATATCCTCGGTAGCCTCTTCCTGGACCGTATCGAGCAACTCGGTGGCATCCAGGCTGCCTACCAGGCGTCCGTCGGCGTCAACCACGGGCAGGGCGAGGAAGCCCGAGTCGCCGAGGATGCGCGCCTGTTCCTCGGCGGGCATGGTGGCCGGCAGGCTGACCACATCGGTGGTCATGATGGCGTCGAGCCGCGTATCGGGCGCGGCGGTGACGATCTGCCGCAGGCTGACGACACCCGCCAGCCGCCCGTGCTCGCCGGTGACGAAGAGGTAGTAGACGCTCTCATCGCCCGGGCGCATCATGCGCAGGGCGTCAATCACCTGCTGCGCCGTGGCATACTGGGGAAAGCTCAGGGCCGGCTCGTAGACCAGTTCTCCGTCGGCGGGAAGATTATGCAGCGTTGGGCGTACCGGCGCCAGGCGCAGCGCCATCCCTTCAGGGGCGGTGCGGATCGCGATCATCGGTGCCTCCTGTACAGAGTCGCGGAACCCACGACGATGGACGAGGCCCGATGCGCATGGGGAACGATAACGCCCCCGGCGAGGCTGCCGGGGGCGATAAACAAGGCGCGGCACAAGCGCCTTGCGGAGCGAGGCGCCAGGTCATGCCGCGAAAGGCTCGATCGTACTCGGCAGCGCGCGCGTTACGCACTGCGTCGGGCCCTCTCGATTCGCTTGATGACTGCCTTCCATAGATCCTGTGTGAACGCGCTAGCGGCCACGACATCGGCGGCTACGTTGTCACGATTGTCGCGTGACGAGCCCCAGGCACTCGTCGCGCCGGCAAGCGCACGGAATGAGCCGACCTCCGGCTCATGCGAAGTATAGCTCGACTTTGCGTGTTTGGCAAGTGACAGAATGCTTAGGGGTGTGGCGTAAAGTCTTGCACACCCCCGCGCACCCCGCGCGACCAGGGTTCGGAAGCGCGGCGCCGCCAGAAGCGGCGCGTCCCGGCCCGCCCCTTCCCCGACTCTCCCCTGCTGGGGGAGGGAACCCGGCTCCTCCCCCCAGCGGGGGGAGGCTGGGAGGGGGGCAGAACCGTGCGAACGGTGGTCACCTCAGCCGTCCATGCGGCTACGCCGCACACCGCCGCGAGGAACAAGGTTGTTCTCGGGAGGGCTGCGCCCTCCCGACCCCTCCCAGCAGGTGGGGAGATGGGGCAACCCGGTTGCCCCATCCCCCGGCGCAAAGGCTGCGCCCGTCCACACCCTCCCACCGGGTGGGGAGATGGGGCAACCCGGTTGCCCCATCCTCCTACTTGAGGGCGCAGCCCGCCCACACCCTCCCGCGGGCGGGGGGATGGGGGAACCTGGTTCCCCCATCCTCCTACTTGAGGGCGCAGCCCGTCCACACCCTCCCGCGGGCGGGGGGATGGGGGAACCTGGTTCCCCTATGTTCACGTCAGGAGCTTCTGCTTCCTGTGCTGGTCGCAGCGGCGCTCGAGGGCCTCGGCGTAGATCGTTTCCAGGGCGCGGATGGAGCGCTCCCAGGAGAGTTCGGCCACGGCGCGGGCGCGAGCGGCGGCGCCGAGCCGGGCAGCCAGTTCGCGGTCATCGAGGAGCAGTTCCAGTCTGGCCGCCAGGTCCTCGGCGTCGCCGCGACGGGCGTAGAGGCCCGTGTCGCCCAGGATCTCGCGGGCCACCGGGGTATCGAAGGCCACGGTGGGCAACCCCATGGCCATGTAGTTGGCGATCTTGCCGTTGCCCTCGGTGAGGCTCAGCTTGGGGGCCACGGCCACCTCGCCCAGGGCCAGGTAGCTGTGCAGGTCGCGGTAGATGATCCGCCCGGGCAGGGTCACACGCTCGGCGACCCCCAGGCTCTCGGCGTAGCGGCGGTAGCTGTGGGGGTCGGGGTGGCCCATAATCAGAAAGTGGACCTCGGGCCGGCGGGCGCTGAGGATGCGCGCAGCGTCGATCAGCAGGTTGGTGCCCTGGTAGGGGGCCAGCAGGCCTATGTACACGATGATCCGCCGTCCTGCGGGAATGCCGAGCTGCGCGCGCAGGTCGGCCCGTTGCGCGGCCCAGGCCGGCGAGCCGTCGTAGGGGCGGAAGCGGTCGGTATCCACCCCGTCGGGGATCACGTGCAGGCGTTCGGGCGCCACCGACCCGTCACGGCGCAGCAGCGCCGCCGCATTGCAGGTCGAGGTCGTGACCGCGTCGGCGCGGCGGTTGAGCGTCCGTTCCAGGCGCGTCAGGGGCAGAAAGAGGGGGTTGCGCGCCGAGATGAAGCCGTGATCGAGCATCTCGCTGGTCATGCTGCCCTGGTAGTCGAGGATGAGGGGCCGGTTGAGCAGGCGCTGCAGCGGCAGGGCGATCGCCGCGGCTTCGTGGGTGTGGGCATGCAGAATGTCCGGTCGCACCTCCAGGGCCACCCGCAGGGCGCGCCAGGCCAGCCCCACATCCAGGTACAGTTTGTGGCGCGAGGAGCCGACCACGGCCCGCTTGATCCAGGGCACGTCCCAGGAGCGGCGGATGTCGAGGTCGGGCATGTCGTCGCCGTTGTGGTAGGTTGCCAGCACCAGGCGGTGGCCGCGCCGTTGCAACGTTCGGGCCTCCTCCCAGATCCGCACGTGGTTGCCGTAATCCGAGAAGAAGCTGGTGGAAGCGATCATCAGGATTGTGTAGGGCATGACGCGCGACACCCCTGCTAGCGGCGATCAAACCGCGCTATTGTAGCACGAGCCGCGGGATGGCGCGCTGGGCGCTCCTCCGCACCTTGGGCGCGTTATGACGCACGATATGGTTCGCACCTATGGTACAGTTGGGGGGTACCTGTTCACACCTGGGTTATGGTCTTTGAATACATAATCCGGTATAGGCCGCGCAGGCGGCCTTCGCATCCCCTAGCCGAGGGCTTCAGCCCCACGGCCAGCCCGGCATAGCGGATTAATTTCTCAAAGACCATAACCCACGCGGCTGGGAGCGCGGGCGTTTCGCCCCCGTCGCGTCTCCGCGGGCAAGCTGCCCGCGCTCCCAGGAGCAATGTGAACACTTACTATGCAGCTTCTCCAGGCGCGATGTCACCCGCCGGCGCAGGGGGACGTCAATGCCTCCCTGCACCCGGTGGCGACGATGCTTCGATGCACATTGGCGCCGGGCGAACGGAGCTCAGGTTACTTCTTGCGGCAGATCGCCACCCCGTCGCGCAGGGGGATAATCACCGACTCGAGCTGCGGATGG
>DAOTYR010000470.1:0-2616 GCA_034434655.1 Chloroflexaceae bacterium | reverse complement strand
GCGCGGCTGCCGGTGGCCTCTTCGCGGTGACGGTCATACAGCGAAACGATGTCTAACGCTGCGCGAACCGGGCGACCTATGACCCCACGAACCGTCCGCTGGCGCGAAGCGCTGGCGCGCCACGGGTCGGCCCTGGCCCTCTACCTGGGCCTGGCCCTGCTGATGACCTGGCCCCTGCCGCTCCAGGCGACGACCGCGGTGCCGGGCAACGGCTTCGACACCTGGCAGAACATGTGGAACATGTGGTGGCTGCGCGAGGCCCTGCTCACCCGCAGCAACCCCTTCTTCACCCCCTACCTCTACTACCCCCACGGCGCCGGGCTGTGGTTGCAGACGCTCAATCCGATCAATTTTCTGGTCAGCTTGCCCATCCACGCCCGCTTCGGCCTGGTGGTCGCCTACAACTTCGTGGTGCTCTTCTCGCTGACGATGAGCGGGTACGCCACCTACCTCCTGGCGCGCGGCACCCTGGCCGGGCAAGGCCCCGCCCCGCTAACGCACCACCGCGCCGCGCTGATCGCGGGGGTGGTATTTGCCTGTAGCGGCTACCTGCTGGCCCAGGTGCTGGGCAGCCACACCCATATGCTGGCCGCCTGGCCGTTGCCGCTGGCGGCGCTGGCCCTGCACCGCGCCGCCAACCGGCCCGGTCCGGGCCGCATCGCCCTGGCCGGGGCGCTGATCGCCCTGACCGCGCTCTGCGACTGGCAGTACCTCCTCTTCACGCTGATCTGGGCGGCCTGGTACGCCCTTGCCCGGCTGCTGTTCCATCGGCCAGACGGCGGCGGCCCGCTCCCGCGCCTGCGCGCCTCGGGGGCGCCGGCTGTCGTGGCGGCCATCGGGCTGGCGCTGCTGCTGGTGGCGCCCCTCGCCGTTCCCACGGCGCGCTTCGCCGGCCAGGTGCCCACCGCCGAAACCGAGGGCGGCCCCACCTTTCGCCTGGAGCATTCGGCCGACCTGGCCGACTTCTTCATCCCTAGCCAGATCCACCCGCTCCTTGGGCCGCTCGCCGAGCGTCTGCAGGCTTACAAAGCCGAGACCCACATCCAGAACAAGACGGTGTATCTGGGGTTCGTGGCGCTGGCGCTGGCGGCCCTGGGCCTGCGCGGACGCTCCGGGCGCTTCTGGTTGCTGAGCGGGTTATTGTTTGCCCTGCTGGCCCTGGGGCCGCAGTTGCAGATCCTGGGGTGGCGGACCGGCCTGCCGCTGCCCGGCGCGCTGCTCTACGACCTGCCGCTGGTGGGGATCTCGCGCTACCCCATCCGCTTCGCGGTCTACACGACGCTCGCGCTGGCCATCCTGACGGCGCTGGGCGCGCGGCGCCTTCTCGTGACCCTGGAACGGCGCGCGGCGCGCCCGAACCGCGCGGCCAATCTGGCCCTGGCCGGTCTGGTCGCGCTGATCGCCTTCGAGAACCTGACCACGCCCTTTCCCATGGTGCCCGTCTACGTCCCATCGCTGTACGCGGCCCTGGGACGGGACCCCGAGCGCTACGCGATCCTGGAGTCGCCGTTTTACTACAACACCAGCCCGGTGTACATGCTCTTCCAGGTCGTGCATGAAAAGTATCTGGTGGGCGGCTACACCTCGCGCCGGCTGCCCTATCCCCTGGTCGAACAGATCCCCACGGTGCGCATGTTTGCCTACGCCGAACCCGCGCCGGACATCATCACCCAGGAGCCGGCGCAGATCGCCGCCAGTGTCTTCAGTTACTTCAACATCCGCTACCTGATGCTCCACGGCGCCGGCGGCGCCCTGCGCTATGCCGACCTCCAGACCGTCGCGGCAGCGGCGGCGAACGGCGCCAAACCCGAACGCGAGCGCTCGATCCTGGCCTATTCCGATACGCGCAGCGCGTCGGGCCTGCTGCGGGCCATGGGGCCGTTTGAGCCGGCGATTAGCGGATCGGTGCTGGCCTACCGGGTGGTCCCGCCGGACGATCCACTGCCATTCCTGGGCCTCGGCGAGGGCTGGTCACCCCCACGGGCAACGCCGTCCGGCGTGGAGCGATCGATCAGCGACGAGGCCGAGGTGCTGATCTACAGCGCCCGCCCGCGAAGGGTTACCCTGGACCTGAACCTGGCAAGCCCCGGCGCAGGCGCGCTCGAGTTGAGGGTGAACGGCGCAGCGCAACGGACACTGACCTTGCCCGACGGTAGCTCGCGCCAGCAATTCACCCTGTACATCGAGAGCGGTATGACCCGGCTGCACCTGCGCCCATTCGTGGCGGGGCCACTGGTGGTGCGCGGCGTAGGTCTGGAAAGCTAAGCGTTACCGTCCGGACCGGGCATGGGCATGGGGAAACCCGGTTCCCCGCCCTCAGCCCACCGGCGCTTTAAAGGCGGACAGAACATGCGGGCTAACGCGGCTTCTGCCGCATCGGGACGCCCCGGCGCAGGCCTCTGGTCACCCCTCTCCCGCGCGCGGGAGAGGGGCAGGGGGTGAGGGCCAATCAGCGCATCCCAACGCCATAACACCCCTCGGCGCTCATGTGTTCTGTCCGCCCCTAAACCCCCAGCGGGGGGAGGCTGGGAGGGGGGCAGAACGCTGCGAACGGTACATCTCCTACGAACCATGCCTTACCCACCCTCTTCGATCCAGCGTTTGATGTTAGCCACC
>DAOTYR010000469.1:0-2253 GCA_034434655.1 Chloroflexaceae bacterium | reverse complement strand
CAGGTCGCGGCGCCGTCGCCGGCGCGGGCATAGACGGCCTCGCCTTCGAGCGCGGGGTAGAGGATCGGCCCGTCCACTGCCACACCGGTCGAACTGCGCAGGGTCAGGCTGGCGCCGCCGTTGGGGAGCGTGCCCCGGGTGAGGGTGACCACGGCATACTCGCCGGGGGCGAGGGTCAGGGGAGGCAGGGCGCGGCTCAACGGCTGGCCAGTGGAGAGGCGTTCGAGTTGCCAGCCGGTAAGGTGCACCGCCTCGGCCCCAGGGTTGTACAGTTCGATCCATTCGGGATCGGCGGCGGGTGCGATTTCGTTGATCAACACGGCGCCCGGTTCGATCAGCGGAGTTGCCGTGGCGCTCGCCGTCGGCGTGGGTGTAGGCGAGGGGGTGCGGGTGGGGGTTGCGGTGCGGGTAGGCTCGAGGGTGGCCGTAGGAGTTGCGCTCGCCGTCGGCGTGGGTGTAGGCGAGGGGATAGAGGTGGGAGTCGTGGCGGGGATAGGCGAGGGGGTAGCCGTAGGAGTTGCGCTCGCCGTTGCGGTGGGCGGCTCTGATGGCGTCGGGGCCACGGCGGTGGGCGTGTCCGTCGCGTCATCCGGCGCGGGCGCGGTGGCGGTGGGCGCGGGGGTGTCACTCGTGTTGGTCGGGGTGGTCGTGGGGCGATCAGGTAAGGGCGCATTGAAGCTGCCGCGGGTCGGCGGGCCCCAGACCCACAGCGGCGCGCCGTCGGGTTGGCGCGCCAGACTGAGATCGATGCTGGCGCTCCCGTAGGTGTGCGCGTCAAGCGTGTGCCCGGCGGGATTGATCAACTGTATCGTGTCGCCGGTGTTGTTGAGAAAATTGGTGTTCCACTCGATGACGAAGAGACCGCCGGGAGGGATCACCGTTCCCGCAGGGATGAGGGCCTGGCCGCTGTTTCCCGGCAGATCATCATCAATGCGCCAGCCGCCCACGTCGGCGGGCAGGTCGCCCAGGTTGATCAGTTCGGCCCATTCGCGACCGCTGCCGGGCGCGGGCATAAACTCGTTGATCAGGACCATTGCCGTGCCGGATTGGGCCGGAGCGTGGGAGAAGAGGGCCGTGGCGACCAGGAGCGCGGCGATGATCCATGCCCGCGCCAGATGCAAGCCAGCCATGCGTGCCTCCCGCAGGAATTGGTCAGGGCAGAGCGATCGTTCTGCCTTTGTACCGTGGCATCCTGCCGGAGGTAACGCTGGTGAGGAGGAGCGATAGCGATGCGGGCTGCGCCCGCCCACATCCTCCCGCCAGCGGGGGGATGGGGCAACCCGGTTTCCCCACGCCTCTGCGCGCGGGTTGCGCCCGCCCAACCCGCCCACCGGGTGGGAGTATGGGGAAACCGGGTTGCCCCATCCCCCTGCGCAAGGGCTGCGCCCTCACCTTCCCGGGGGCGTGGGGCAACCCGGTTTCCCCACACCCCTGCTTGAGGGCGTAGCCTTCCCAAACCCTCCTGCGGGCGGGGGTATGGGGGAACCTGGTTCCCCCATGTTCACGTTAGGCTGCCCCAGAGAGCCGTGGCGCGCAAAGCCAGGCGCAGACCCAGGGCGCGATCGAGCAGCACCAGGGGCAGTTTGAGCAGCCGCGGGCGCGGGCCGGCCAGGGTCCAGGCATAGGCGGCGTAGCGCGCCATGGCGGCGAGGCGCCCGCTTCCGGCTTCCAGGTTGGCCATGGCGGCGTAGATGTCGGCGAGCACGGCGGGCCGGGAGGCGCGCATAGCGGGTGCGCCGGCGAAGTACTCCTCGGCAATGGCCAGCCACTCGGCGTAGAAGCCGCGTCCCTGGGCCACGGTCTTCGATTCGGGATGGAGACGGTAAGTGGCGACCAGATGGCCGGTCTGGCGAAAGGGGGCGTAGCGCATGGCGCGGGCCCAGTAGTCGCTATCCATACTGTAACGCCGTTCGAGGCGCACAGGCCCCACCCGGGCCACCAGATCGCGCCGAAGGAAGACGGTGGGCTGCAGGGGGATCTCGAGCCGCAACACGGCCTCGGGCGAGAAGGGCCGCCCGGCGATGCGCGCGAGTGGTCGCCCGGCGGCGTCGGTGTAGCAGGCATCGCCGTAGACCGCGCCAGCCCGCGGCTCTGCCAGCAGGGCGGCCACCTGCGCGGCAATGGCGCCAGGGAAGTAGGTGTCGTCGGCATTGAGCCAGGCCAGCACGTCCCCCCGCGACCTGGCCCAACCTTTATTAATCGCGTCGGACTGGCCACGGTCCGGTTCGCTGAGCCAGTGGAGCCGCGGGTCAC
>DAOTYR010000468.1:0-6588 GCA_034434655.1 Chloroflexaceae bacterium | reverse complement strand
GCAATGCAAATCGAGTTTGTGATGCTGATCGCGGCGGGACTGGTGTTGCTCAGTGTTGTGGCAACCCGCACGTCCAGCCGCTTAGGCGTGCCGGCCCTGCTCTTGTTTCTGGGCATCGGGATGCTTGCCGGCTCCGATGGCCCCGGGAGGATCGCCTTCAGCGATTTTGGCCTGACGCAGACCATCGGCGTGATCGCGCTGGCGTATATTTTGTTCTCGGGAGGTCTCGACACCGACTGGACAGCGATCCGTCCGGTGCTGGCCCAGGGGCTGGTGCTGGCCAATGTCGGCGTGGTGCTCAGCGCCATACTCCTGTGCGGCTTCGCCGTGCTGGCGCTCAACCTCGACTGGCGCGCCGGGCTGCTGCTGGGAGCGATCGTCTCCTCTACCGACGCCGCGGCGGTTTTCTCGGTGCTGCGCGAGCGGGGCGTCAACCTGAAGCACAACCTCGAACCGCTGATAGAACTGGAGTCAGGCTCGAATGACCCGATCGCGGTCTTTCTGACCATCGGGCTGGTGGATCTCATCACCACTCCCGGGGCCACGCTGCTCAACCTGGTCCCCAGTTTCATCCTCCAGATGGCCCTTGGCGCGGCGGGCGGGGCCCTGTTCGGCTGGCTGACCGTGTTCACGGTCAACCGCATCCGCCTGCAACAGGAGGGCCTGTACGTGGTGTTCACCCTGGCCGCGACGATGCTGACCTACGCGGCCACTGCCCTGGTGGGCGGCAACGGCTTCCTGGCGGTATACCTGGCGGGGATCGTGGTGGGGAACCGCAACATCGTGCACAAGCGCAGCATTCTGCGCTTTCACGATGGTATCGCCTGGCTGATGCAGATCGCTATGTTCCTGACGCTGGGCCTGCTGGTCTTCCCCTCACAGTTGCTGGGGGTAGCGCCGGTGGGGCTGCTCGTGGCCCTGTTCCTGGTCCTGGTCGCCCGGCCGCTGAGCGTCATCGGATCGCTGATCTGGTTCCGTCGCTCGCTACGCGAGCTGTTCATGGTATCGTGGGCCGGCCTGCGCGGAGCGGTGCCGATTGTCCTCGCGACGTTTCCCCTTACCGGGGGCGTGCCCGGGGCAACGACGATCTTCAATATCGTCTTCTTCGTGGTGCTGGTATCGGTGCTGCTGCAAGGGATGTCAATCAACTGGGTGGCGCGCTGGCTGGGGCTGAACGCCGACGAACCGCGCGGCGCCGAGCGCCACACCTTTGTGCCGGACGTGCGCCTCAACAGCCGCCTGTTCGAGGTCATCGTCCCCCGGGAATCCTCCCTGGCGGGCAGAAGCTTGCTGGAACTGGGGCTGCCGCGGGGGGTGCTGGTGGTGCAGATCCAGCGTGACGGCGCCGCGCTCATTCCCAACGGCAATACCGTGCTCCGCGCCGGCGACCACCTGCTGGTGCTGGCCACCCCCGAAACGCAGTCGACCCTCGAGCAGTTGTGCGACGAGTGCAGGGTGCAACTCCTCAGCCCGGTGACCCTGGTGCGCCCGGTTGAGTTGCTTTCCAGCCAGACGCGCCGGGGGTAATCCGCATCCCGATCGCATACGTGTGCGCATTGCTCCTGGGAGCGCGGGCAGTTTGCCCGCGGAGACGCGACGAGGGCGGGAGGCTAGTGCGCCCGGGTTCGTGGAGTAACCCTGTGTGTGAACAGTCTGACAGGACGTGCGCGCGGTCGCCTCTCCGCACCCCTCCACTGCGTACGTCCTGTCACGTGAGATGGTCTGTGCTATGTCGTCCGACCGACCACGTGGCTCCCCCATCAACATTGTTGTCTATGACCGGACGCTGGTTGAAACGATCCTTCGCGACTGGAGCACCCAGCAACTTGCCCAGGAGGTGCGCGCCGGACGGTTCGGGACGCGCCTCAACCCGAGGCAGGCCGCCGAACTCGAGGCCCTGCTGATGGCCTGGAGGCAACGGGCGCTGGGGCCGATGCCGCTCCGTGACGCCTTGCTGGTTGACGAGGAGCGGGGCCGGCGCGTCTTCGCCCTGATCTGCGCCGCGCTCGCGGTTCGGCGCGCCGCCGTGCCGCCCGAGTTGCAGGCCGCGCTTCCAGACGGCCCGGTTGACCTGGAGCGGTTGCCCGAACCGCTCGCCGCGGACCCGACCCTCAGCGCCCTGGCCGAGACCGCGGCGCGCGATGGGCTGCGTCTGGCAGTGCAACAGGCGCCCGATGCGTTTCCCTACCCCGACAACCTGGAGGCGCTGACGCCCCCCCCACCCCGCGCGCCGCGCGCCGCGGACGAATTCGAGCAACCCACGGGCTGGCGGCGGAACGGGGCCATTCTGCTGGCCGCCAGCGGGGCGTTGCTCCTCTTGCTGCCGCTCCTCGGCGGCCAGATCCCCGAGCATCCCGCCGGCCTGCCCCTGGCGCTGATCACCCTGGCGTTGCTGGTAGGCATCCGCGCCGGCTGGGCCGGCTATGCCGGCTCGCTCTGCATCTGGCTGGTGGCCAATCTGCCCGGCTTCCGCCATGGCATGGCCCTGCAGGCTCTCTGGCCCGCGCTGCCGCTGCTCGTCGTCGGGCTGCTGTTGCTGAGCGCCGACAGGCGCGTGCGGGCCATGTGGCGCTGGGTCAGGCAGCGCCTGCCCTGGCGGCGCCCGGACCCGGGGGGGTAGGTCGCGCTCACCCGCCCCGCGTGAAGAGACCTTTCCGCGCGGTGAGCGGGCCATTTCGCGCAAGGCCGCGGTTCGGCGCTATACTAACGTGAAAATAGGCCCCAGGGGTGTGGGGAAACCGGGTTTCCCCACGCCCCTGCCCGCAGGAGAGCCTGGCCCTCACGCGAGGGTATGGGGAAACCGGGTTTCCCCACACCCCGTCAAATCTGCTAGCACACGCTGCGCGGGACCGCGCGCGGGAAAGGTGGTGCCATGGAACTGCACGTCGTGCCGATACGCAAGCCCGACGACATCAACATCATCCTGGGGCAGACGCACTTCATCAAGTCGGTTGAAGATCTGCATGAGGCGCTGGTGACCGCCGTGCCGGGGATACGTTTTGGCCTGGCGTTCTGTGAAGCCTCGGGGGCGCGGCTGGTGCGCTGGAGCGGCACCGATGAGGCCTTGATTGACCTGGCGCGGAGCAACGCCCTGGCGCTGGGGGCCGGCCACAGTTTCATTATTGTCCTCGGCGCGGGGTTCTACCCGGTGAATGTGTTGAACGCGATCAAACTGGTGCCGGAGGTGTGCCGGATCTTCTGCGCCACCGCCAATCCGGTCGAGGTGGTGATTGCGGAGACGGCGTCAGGCCGGGGCATTCTGGGGGTAATTGACGGCGCCCCGCCGCTGGGGGTCGAAGACGAGACGGGGATCGCCTGGCGCAAAGGCCTGCTACGGACCATTGGCTACAAACTGTAGCCCGGGAATCCACGAGGCCGGGCGATCGTTTTGATCCACCCGGCCCCGGTATTGAACGGGAAACGTTCCGTTTTCCTCTTTGCAGAGGCCTCGTACTTGTTTACCCGTCCAATCCAATCTTGTAGTGCCTCTCATGGTAGCACATCGCGTGGCAGGTGCAATCAGAGGCGGTGCAACTTCAGGTAGTGGTTTGGCAACCAACACGACCTTCCCGGGGAGCCAGAGGAAGGCCCCATAACCCCGAGGCGTGCCGGAGGGAGCCATGTTTCGCCACGCTCCGCCAGCAAGAGAGGCGCGGAGGGGCTGCGCTCCTCCGCGCCTGCATCTTTGTTACTTGCCGCCACAGCCCATCAGGGCCTTCTGCTCGGTGGCATCGGCGGCGGTGGTTTGCCGCTCGGCCGCCAGTTGCAAGGCGTTCGCCTCGGCGCTGTCACGGTCCATGCCCACCAGGTTCACCGGGCTGCCCTCGGAGCGCAGGACAGGCGCCGAGGCCGGCTGCGCCGGCTGCAACTGCGGCGCCGCGACGCCATTTGGCAGCACCATTACATTGCCGGTCGCGGGCTGAGCCAGCGTGCCACCCGCCGGCACGGGGCCGAACGCCAGCGCGGCAATGACCGCGAATGCTACGACGACGACCGCGCCACTCACCACCAGACCCTTCCAGAGCATAAGAGACCTCCTTGTGCGGATGCTGATAGCCAGAGGCTACACCTGACACTGTCGCCAGCCGTAGCCAGGGAGCGGATAGGGTTTGCCAATGGGGTACACACCTATTGTACTACCTTTGCAAACCTTTAGCAAGGAAAAATATCCCGAATGTAGACGTTGGCGCCCGGGGAACGGGGGTTGTCATGTACGTGTTCACAGTTCTCCTGGGAGCGCGGGCATCTTGCCCGCGGAGACGCGACGCGGGCGGGACGCCCGCACTCCCGGGCCGTTTTCATCGGGCGTTGTGCGCTATGCGCATGACCGTCTGGTATGATAGGAGCAGGTTTTTGCGGCCAGTCGCGCTGTGTTTCTGCGCTTTGCCAGGGAGAGAAGCTGTGGGATCTCGATGTGCCTTGTGGTCGTCGCTATGGTCGGGTCGCCTGGCAGTGCGCGTCCTGGCCCTGCTGGCGGCATCCGCGCTGCTCGGGGCCTGCGCCGGCCTGTTGCCCGGCGAGCAGCCCAGCCCCGTTGTCGTGATCGTGACCGCTACCCCGGCCCCCGGCCAGCCAACCGCCCCCGCGCCGCCCCCTACGCTGGCAGGGGCCCCCACCGAGGCCCCGACGGCCACCCCGGCCCTCATTGCCGGCGATACCACCGCGACCCCCGCCCCCGAGGCGCGCGCGGGGTTGCTGCAACGAGTACGCGAGCGGGGGCGCTTGATCTGCGGCGCCAATGCCGACCTTCCCGGCTTCGGCTTCTACGACCGGGTGCGCGATGATTGGAGCGGCTTCGATGTGGATTTCTGCCGCGCCATCGCCGCGGCGATCTTCGACGATCCCGACGCCGTGGAGTTTATCGGTCTCACGACCTCGGGTCGCAATGAGCGCTTCGCCGCCGTGCGCAACGGGACGGTGGACGTGCTCATTCGCAATACCACCTGGACCCTGAGCCGCGATATCGCCGGGCTGGCCTTCGGGCCAACCACCTTTCACGACGGGCAGACCTTTATGGTCCGCGCCAGCGCCCGCATCACCACCTCGGCCGATCTGGCGGGCAAGCGCATCTGTGTGGCAAGAGGCACGACCAGCGAGCAGAATCTCAACGATGACTTCGCCGCCCGCGGGATCGCCTTCGAAGCCGTACTCTTCGACGATGAGAGCCAGCTCTACCCGGCCTACGATCGCGGCGAATGCGACGCGGTGACCAGCGACAGTTCCCAACTGGCCTCCAAGCGCCAGACCCTCGACGCTCCCGCGGATCACGTCATCCTGGGGGAGCGGATCTCGCGCGAACCGCTGGGGCCGGTGTTTATCGAGAACGATGAGCAATGGCGCGACGTGGTAAGCTGGGTGGTGTTCGCGACGATCTACGCCGAGGAGTTGCGGATCAACCAGGAGAATGTCGAGCAGCAGCGCGCCCAGAGCGACGATCCGCGCGTCAGGCGCCTGCTGGGGCTGGAGGGCGAGTTTGGCCAGGGCCTGGGCCTGAGCAACGATTTCGCCTACGCCATTATCCGCGAGGTCGGCAACTACGGCGACATCTACGACCGCAACCTGGGGCCGCGCACGCCCTTCACCCTCGACCGCGGCCCCAACAAGGTGTGGAACCTCGGCCAGGGCGGCGTGCTGGCCTCGCCGCCGTTCCGGTAAGTCACGCCAGCCATGCAACAACCACTGATCTGCCCTGCCTGCCACGCCAGCAATCTGCCGCGGGCGCGCTTTTGCCAGCACTGCGGGTACGATCTGATCCTGAACAACGACGGCCCGCGGTTCTTTCTGACCAGAACCATTAAGGAAGGCGGGCAGGGCGCGGTGTTCGAGGGTCGTGACGAGGCCGGTCAGGTGGTCGCGGTCAAGGAGATGCTCGACCGCTTCACCGACCCGCAGGAGCGCGCCGAGGCGGTGCAACGCTTCGAGGCCGAGGCGGAGATGCTGGGGCGCCTCAGCCACCCGCGCATCCCGCGGATCTTCGCTTCGTTCAACGATGGCGGGCGGCACTACCTGGTGATGGAGTTCGTCCGCGGCCAGGACCTCGAAGATCTGGTCAGCCGCGAGGGCGCGCAACCCGAGGCGCGGGTGCTGGAATGGGCCGATCAACTCTGCGATGTGCTGGAGTATCTCCACGACAAGGGCCTGGTCTACCGCGATATGAAGCCCTCGAACGTGATGCTCGAGCAGCCCGCCGGAACGCTGAAGGTGATTGACTTCGGGATCGCCCGGGTCTTTCAGCCCCAGCAACGGGTGACGCAGATCGGCACCCCGGGCTACGCGCCACCCGAGCAGTACCAGGGCCTGGCCACGCCCCGTTCGGATATCTACGCCCTGGGGGCGACCCTGCACCACCTGCTCAGCGGGCGCGACCCGCGCGACCATCCGCCCTTCACCTTCCCGCGTCTCACCGGGGTCTCGCCGCGCACCGCCGACGCGATCGAGCGGGCGTTGCAGATGCGCCCGGAGGATCGCTTCCAGAGCATCGCCGAGTTTCGCGCGGCGCTGCGACCGGCTCCGCCGCCCGTGGTGGCGGTGGCCCCCACGCCGGCCAGGCCCACGGCGAGCCGCCCGACGCCCGTCACACCCGCGCCC
>DAOTYR010000467.1:0-6383 GCA_034434655.1 Chloroflexaceae bacterium | reverse complement strand
ACCCAGGACAGGATCAGAATCACGGGCGCTATCCAGCACGTGACGGCTCGTCCCCGACCGGGCTAACGTGAACATAGGCTGCTGGAGCAGGGGTAGGGGGAAACCGGGTTTCCCCACACCCCCGCCCGCGGGAGGGTTTGGGAGGGCGCAGCCCTCCCAGGAAGAACCTGTCCTCATCCTGTTCGTATGCGGCGGAGCCGCTACCGTGAACATAGGCCCTCGGCGAGGGGTGTGGGGAAACCGGGTTTCCCCACCCCCCCGCCCGCGGGAGGGCCTGGCCCGCACGCAGGGGAGGGGGAAACCGGGTTTCCCCGTCCCTCCGCCCGCGGGAGGGTTTGGCAAGGCGCAGCCCTCCCAGGAAGAACTTATGTTCATCCTGTTCATGTGCGGCGCAGCCGCATGGACGGCTGGCGTGAGTAGGTAGCAGTGGAGCGATAGGCGGATCCCTGCAATTGCCCTGTCCGATAGCACGGGCGCATAGCCCCTCCTCGCAATGGCCGGGTACGTGGGAGAACCCTGATGGATAGAAGCATCCACCAGACTACTCAGCCGGTGCTGACCGCCCCCGAACAGCCCTGGGTTGAGCGGCGCCTGCGGCACCTGGCGATCGTGGGGGTAGTGGCCCTCGATCAGGCGCTGATCTTTGCCGGTTTTGCCATTGCCTACTGGTTGCGCTACCTGGCCGACTGGCCCCCACCGTTCGACCGCGTGGTACTCGAGGTCGCCACGAAGAACTATGTGGATTTTAGCGCCTTTTTGCTGCCCTCGGTCCTGCCGCTGATGCTCTTCCTCGCGGTGCGCTTCGCTGGCCGGGGCCTGTATCGCACCGCTCCCCGGCTGAGCCTGTTCGATCAACTGGGGATCATTTTCAACAGTCTGGTGACCGGGCTGGCCCTGTTGATCATTTTTGTTTTCCTCTACAAGCCATTCTACTATTCACGTTTGATCTTCGCCTTCGCCGGGGTGAGTATTTTCACCCTCCTCAGCGGCTGGAGGATCGCCCTTGCCAGTGTGCGGCACTGGCAGTGGTCGCACGGGGTTGGCCGGGATCGGGTGCTGGTCGTTGGCGGAACCGGCCTGGGCCAGCAGGTGATGAATGGGATCGCCTCGTCTCCGGGCCTGGGCTATACGCTGGTCGGATATGTTGACGACCGGCCCATCGTGGCGAATGGCCGGGCCACGCGGGTCTATCGCCACCTGGGCAAGCTGGAAGACCTGGAGCGCGTCGTTCTGCAGAGTGGCGCGCAGCAGGTTATTCTGGCCCTGCCCTTTTCTGAGCAGGGCCGCCTGCCGGAACTGGTGGCCGTGTGCCAGCGTCTGGGGATCAGGTACCAGCTTGCTCCGGATCTCTACCAGTTAAGTTTCGACCGGGTGGATGTGCTGCAACTGAGCGGTGTGCCCCTGCTGCGGCCCAAGGAGATCCGGCTGAGCGGCGCCAATCTGCTGCTCAAGCGCGCCATTGATGTGGCTACGGTGATCCTGGCGGCGCCCTTTGTGGTTCCCCTGGTCGCCCTCATCGCCCTGCTGATCAAGCTGGACTCGCGCGGTCCGGTGCTGTTCCGCCAGGTGCGCGTGGGCAAAGGCGGGCAACCCTTCGTGTGTTACAAGTTCCGGACCATGGTGCCCGATGCCGAGGCGCGCAAGGCCGATCTGGTCGCCCGCAATGAGGCCGATGGGCCGTTATTTAAGATGCGCGACGATCCGCGCATTACCCGCCTTGGGCGTTTCTTGCGCCGGAGCAGTCTTGACGAGTTGCCGCAGTTCTGGAACGTGCTGCGGGGGGAGATGAGCCTGATCGGCCCGCGCCCCGCCCTGCCGGATGAAGTGGCGCGCTATGAACCCTGGCATCGCCGCCGGCTGGAGGTGCTGCCGGGGTGCGCCGGCCTGGCTCAGGCCCTTGGACGCAGCGACATGTCGTTTGATGAGCAGGTGCGCCTCGATATCTACTACGCCGAGAACTGGTCAGTCAGCATGGATCTGCGCATCCTGCTCATGCTCATCCCCGTGCTGATCAGTGGTCGCGGCGCCTATTGACGACGGAGAGGGAAGACGCAGCATGCGCGTGCTTATTACCGGTGGCGCGGGTTTCCTTGGCTCCCATCTTGCTGACCGTTTTCTCAGCGAGGGCCACGAGGTGATCGCCATGGATAATTTGATCACCGGGACCACGGATAATATCGCGCACCTCGCGGGTCATCCGCGCTTTATGTTCATCAAGCATGACGTGACGAATTATATCTACGTTGATGGGCCGCTTGACGCTATTCTGCACTTCGCCTCGCCGGCTTCGCCGATTGATTATCTCGAACTGCCCATCCAGACCCTCAAGGTCGGCGCCCTTGGCACGCACAAGGCGCTGGGTCTGGCCAAGGCGAAGGGGGCGCGTTTCCTGCTGGCCTCTACCTCCGAGGTGTACGGCGATCCGCAGGTGCATCCCCAACCCGAGAGCTACTATGGCCACGTCAACCCCGTTGGGCCGCGGGGGGTCTATGATGAGGCCAAGCGCTTCGCCGAGGCGATGACGATGGCCTACCACAACTACCACGGCCTCGAGACGCGCATCGTGCGGATTTTCAATACCTATGGGCCGCGCATGCGCCTGCGCGATGGCCGCGTGGTGCCGAATTTTATCCAGCAGGCCCTCAAGAATGAACCGCTCACCGTGTATGGCGATGGTTTGCAGACCCGCAGTTTTCAGTACGTGAGCGATCTGGTTGAGGGGGTCTATCGCCTGTTGTTCTCGGATGAAATCGAGCCAGTGAACATCGGTAATCCCGGCGAGTTCACGATCCGTGAGTTCGCCGATGTGGTGATCAGGTTGACCGGCAGCAAGAGCCCGATTGTCTATAAGGATCTCCGCACCCGCGATGATCCGCAGGTGCGCCAGCCGGATATTGCCAGGGCCCGACGGGTGTTAGGCTGGGCACCGCGGGTGAGCCTGGAAGAGGGGTTGCAGCAGACCATTCCCTGGTTCCGTGAAGAGCTCCGGCGCCGGGGTGAGTTGTAGGTGATGGACCGGCGCGTGGGGGGCCGGGGTTCCGGGCGCGCGGCGCGGCCCGCGGGGTTGGCGGCCCTGGTTGGCGCCATCGCCCTGGGTCTGGGGGTGGCAACCGCGCCCCTCTCCCTTTCGGTCTCGCTCGTCATCGGCGCCGTGGCCGCCGTCCTGGCCCTGCTCGCCCCCATCTGGGCGCTGTATCTGCTGGTGCTGTCGGTGCCGGTGCAGGAACTCTGGCTCTTGCCCGGCGGCCTTACCGTCACCCAGGCGGCCCTGCTCCTGGCGGCGGCAAGTCTGGCGCTGCACCTCTTCGCCTTCCCTGAGCGACCACTGATCCTCGGGCCCCTGCTTGTCCCCCTGGCTGTCTTTGTGTGGACACTGGGACTCTCGGCCGTGTTTACCCCCTTCAGCCGCGCCGAAGGGTTGCGCGAGACGGCGCGGTGGTCCACGGTCTTGCTAGGGTATGTGCTCGCCCTGCGCGCCCTGGGAGGCGACGGGTGGGTCACGCCCCGGGGCGAACAGAGTTTCACTCCTGCGCTCGGGCGTGCCGTGGGGGGCGAATCGGGGCCAGGTCCGCGTCGTGGCCCCTCCTGGCGGGTCTGGGGCCTGCTGGTGTGCCTGCTGGCGGCTCCAGCGGCGACGGGCGCGCTGGGGCTGGTGCAGTTTGCCCTGGGGTTGGGTCCTGAGAGTTTTGGGATTGGAGGCGGGCGGGTGCGGGCCTACGGCACCATCGGGCAGCCGAACTCATTCGCCGGGTACATGAACCAGGCCTGGCCCCTGGCAGTGGGCCTGGCCCTGTTTGCCCTGGTGGGCCTGCGGCAAGGGGCGCCGCGCCGGCCAGCCCTCCTCACGCTGGCGTTCGCCGGCGTGGCGGCGCTTCTGACCGGCGGGGCGCTGATCGCCAGTTTCTCGCGGGGCGGGTGGATCGGCGCCGTGGCCGGCATGCTGGCGCTGGTGAGCGCCGCGTTCGTGTTGCTTCCCGCCGATGCGCGCGCGCTGATGCGGCGGTTCCTGGTGGTCGTTGCCGCGGTGGGTCTGGCGCTCCTGGCGCTCGGCGGCGGCGGCCTGTTGCCCAGGGCGATCGAGCAGCGCGCCGTCAGCCTGGTACGCAACCTGCGCCTCTTCGACGTGCGCGGCGTTGCTGTGACCCCTGAGAACTTCGCCGTGGTGGAGCGCATGGCCCACCTTCAGGCCGGCTGGAACATGTTCCGCAGCCGGCCCCTGCTCGGCGTCGGGCCAGGCAACTACAGCATTGCCTATGAGCGAACGCCCGCTCCAGATGCGCCGCCGTTCAGCGTGCGGCCCTGGTATCAGTCGCGGGGCCACGCGCACAACTACTACCTGCATATCGCCGCCGAGGCCGGAGTAGTTGGCCTCGCGGCCTACCTGCTGCTGATCGGCGCAGTGATGGCGCAGGCGGTCCGCGCGCTGCGGGCTGCGCGCGACTGGTTGTGGTCGGGGGTAGCGGTTGGCGGGGCCGGGGTGGTTGTTGCCGTGGCCGCCCATAACCTGTTTGAGAACCTGCACGTGCTAAACATGGGTCTGCACCTGGGCGCCATCTGGGCCGTGCTCCATGCCTGCGAGGCGTCGCTCCCCTCGGACCCGCCGTGAACGCGCTAACGTGAACATACGCCCTCGGCCAGGGGTGTGGGGAAACCGGGTTTCCCCACGCCCCCGCCCGCGGGAAGGTAAGGGCGCGGCCCTCGCGCAGGGGTATGGGGAAACCTGGTTTCCCCATACCCCCACCCGGTGGGAGGGCCTGGGAGGGCTGCGCCCCCAGGAACAACCTCTTTGCATCGCGTTGGTGTCGAGCAGGGGTCCGGGGAAACCCGGTTTCCCTGGACCCTCGCCCAGCGGAGCCACCATTCGAAAACGATCGCATACCCGGAGAGGAAGAGCGACCATGACCTGCCTCGTGACCGGTGGCGCGGGCTTCATCGGCAGCCATACCGTTGATGCGCTCCTGCGTCGCGGCGACCAGGTGATTTGCCTTGACAATTTTACCCCCTACTACGATCCCGAGCGCAAACGGCGCAACCTGGCATGGGCCGCTACCCAACCGGGGTTCACGCTGGTCGAGGCCGACATCCGCGACGCCGAGGCGCTGGCCGGGGTGTTTGAGCGCTATCGTCCGCGCGGGGTAGTGCACCTGGCGGCCCTGCCCGGTCCACGGCCCTCGATCGCCAACCCCGCGCTCTATGCGCAGGTCAACGTCGGCGGCACCGTGCATCTGCTGGATCTGGCCCGGCGCTACGAGGTCGAACGCTTCGTGCTCGCCTCGACCTCGTCGGTCTATGGACGCGCGAGCAGGCTGCCTTTTGAGGAGTGCGACTCGACCGATCGCCCCCTTTCGCCCTATGCCGCGACGAAGAAAGCCGCCGAGGTGCTGGGCTATACCTTCCACAGCCTCTATGGCACGCCGATGAGCGTGGTGCGCTTCTTCACCGTCTACGGCCCGCGCGGGCGCCCGGATATGACGCCGTACGTCTTTGTTGATAGAATGGTGCGTGGGCAACCGATCGTGCTCTTCGAGCGCGGGGTGGAATTGTACCGCGATTACACCTATGTTGATGACATCGTTGCCGGCGTTGTCGCGGCGCTTGACCGGGCGCAGGGCTATGAGATCTTTAATCTGGGCAATTCAAGCCCCGTCGAACTCCAGCGCTTTGTCGCCTTACTGGAACAGATTACCGGCATACGCGCGGTGATTGAGGCCCGGCCGCTACCGCCCACCGAGCCGCCGATCACCTACGCTTCCACCGAAAAAGCGGCGCGCATGCTTGGCTTTCGGGCCGGCACCAGGGTAGAGGAGGGGTTGGCCCGCTTCTGGGAGTGGTACCAGCAAGAGGTGTTGCCTGACCATCGCTCTCGTCCCTAACGTGAACATAGGCTCTTGAAGAGGGTGTGCGGAAACCGGGTTTCCCCATGCCCCCGCCCGGTGGGAGGGTCTGGGAGGGCGCCGCCCTCGCGCAGGGGCATGGGGAAAGCGGGTTTCCCCATTCTCCCACCCGGTGGGAGGTTCTGGGAGGGCGCGGCCCTCCCAGGAACAACGTTTTTTCATCGCGTTGGGGTGGAGCGGGGGGCTGGGGAAACCCGGTTTCCCCAGCCCCCTGCCCGGCGAGCATGGGGGCGGGCGCCGCCCCCGCGCGGATGCGGGCCGGAGGCCCGCGCACCCAGGCCCGTGCCTATGGCTTGCCCGCGGGAGGGTTTGGGAGGGCGCAGCCCTCCCAGGAACAACGTTTTTTCATCAGGATCGCGGTGGGCCAGGCTCGCCGCGACGCCCCAACGCGGGCACGTACCAGGCTGCGCAGCGGAACTATGCCTAAAAGAATTGTTACTGGCTTACCCCTGCAAAATACGCTATACTCCTCCGGAGTATAGCGGCCTA
>DAOTYR010000466.1:0-6486 GCA_034434655.1 Chloroflexaceae bacterium | reverse complement strand
AAGGGCATACCCTCGGCGAAGAGGGCCGGCAGGAGGTGCTGGCTCAGACTGTTGGCGCCGAGGAACGTATCGTTGAGCAATTCGAGCCGCGGACCAAAGGAGCGAGCCGCGGCATTGAGGGCGATCCAGCCCAGCTTCAGGTCGGGCAGGGCGAAGAGCTTGGAGATGCCGTTGAGGGTGAAGACGGGCAGATCGGCGTGCAGGGCGCCGAGGGGCGGCACATGGGGCACGCCGTAGGTGAAGGCCGCGAAGACCTCATCGCAGATCACCGGCAAGCCCAGCCCGTCGAGAGCCGCGAGGGGCGCCGAGACGACGGCCCCGGTGGGGTTATGGGGCGAGACGATCAGGATGCCACGGGTGCGGGCGTCGGCGGCGGCGCGCAGGGCGCGCTCGTCAATCGCCCATCCGGCCTCCTCGCGCAAGGGATAGGGGCGCAGTTCCAGCCCGCGGAGAGCGGCCAGGTACTCGAAGAGCGGGTAGGTGACATTGGGCGCCAGCAGATTATCGCCCGGATCGGCCAGCAGGGCGAAGAGCAGGCTGTAGGCTTCGCTGGTGCTGGCGGTGAGGAACACATCCTCCAGCGCCAGGGGCAAGGGAGGGGTTCGCCCGCCGTAGTAAGCCACGATCGCTGCGCGGGCCGCTTCGCTGCCGCGCGGGTCGGGTTGGTAGCGCCGGGCCTCCCAGAAGCTATCGGCGGCGGCGCGCAGAATGGCCGGGGGGAAGAGCAAGCCCTGGAGGGTGGGGTTACTGCTGGTCAGATCGAGGTATCCTCCGGCGGCGAGGCGCCGCCGGCGCGCCAGTTCGAGGGGATTGGGGCTGAGATCCAGGTCGCTGAAGACGCCGGGCATGGCTAACGTGAACATAAGCCCCTGGCCAGGGGTGTGGGGAAACCGGGTTTCCCCACACCCCCACCCGGTGGGAGGGTCTGGGAGGGCTACTCCCTCCCAGGAACAACCTTTTTTATCCCATTGCGGATGCGGGCCGGCGGCCCGCGCACCCACGCCCCCGCCCGCGGGAGGGTCTGGCCCTCACGCAGGGGTCGGGGGAAACCTGGTTGCCCCCTACCCTCACCCATCGGGAGGGTTTGGGAGAGCGCAGCCCTCCCAGGACGACCTTATTGTATCTCATGGCTGGCGGAGCGGATCTCCGGCCCGCGCCACCTTGTGCGCCGGCGGCCCGCGCACCCGGCAGGGGCGCAGCCCTTGCGCTACCCGCTGACATCGCGCACCAGGCGACGCCAGAAATCGTCCATCTGGCCGGGCACGAAGGGCATATACAGGCTGATACGGTCGAGCAGGCCATCGTAACGCTGGCGCAGAGCGGCGCCCAGGTCGCCGGGGGCGGCTTCGACAGCGAAGGCGGCCAGCATCTCATCGCTCACCAGGCCAGGCATGTCGGCCCAGCGTTGCTGGGCGGCCAGTTGCGAGAGACGCTCGCCCACCTCGCCCCAGCCGTGGCACTCCAATACGGGCCGGTAGGTGGGGGTGGAGCCATAGAAGGCAATCTGCTGCCGCACGAAGGCGCGCATACGCTCGGTGCCCTCGCGGTCGAGACCAGTGATGACGAGGGGGCTGCCGGCCAGCACGCAGGCGGCGGGGTCGCGCCCGGCCTTGCGGGCGCCCTCGGCGATATGGGGGCGCAGATGCTCGCGCAAGTACTTCGCGCTGTTGAGCGGGTGGGCGTGGAACCCGTCGCAGAGCTCGCCGGCCAGTTGCGCCAGACGCTCATTGACCCCGGCGATGTACACGGGAACGGTGGGGTGATCGATCTTGCCGGGGTTGAAGAAGGGCGCCATGAGCGTATGCTGGTAGAACTGGCCCCGGTAATTGAGGCGGCCATTGCCCTGAAAGCTCTGCCAGATCGCCCGCAGGGCCAGGATGTAATCGCGCAGCCGTTCGACCGGATGCTCGAAGCTGGCGCTGAAGCGACGCTCGATATGGGCGCGGACCTGGGTGCCCAGGCCCAGGATGAAGCGCCCCCTGGAGAACGCGGCCAGATCCCAGGCGATCTGAGCGGTCACCATAGGGCTGCGGGGAAAGGCGATGGCAACCGCGGTGCCGAGGCGGATGCGGGTGGTATGTTCGGCGGCGATGGCCAGGGGCAGGAAGGGATTGTGGGCAGTCTCAGGCGCCCAGAGGGCGGCGAAGCCCAGGGCCTCGGCCGAGCGGGCCACCTCGGCGGCGACGGGCAAGGGGTTGGCATCCACCATGAACCCGACATCGAGCAGCATAGGTTCCTCCTCTCAGGGCCGGATGCGGTGCAGCAGCGCCACGAGCCGGTCGTGGTCGTCTTTGAGCAGGCCGGCGAGATCGCGCCCGGCGCGCACCAGGTAGTCGTGGCGATCAGGGCGCGCCCGCGCCACGGCGCGCAGGGCGGCGGCGAGCAGCTCATCGCCGGGGATGTGCGTGGCGAAGAGCACGGCGCGGAAGAAGTCGTTCTTCGCGGCGAAGCGCAGCAATTCGTCCGCGTCGCAGGCGTAGACTGAGTAATGCACCGGCGGCGGCTGCGGGGGGAGGTACTGGTAGATCGCCTCGCCCTCGGCAAAGCCGACGGTAAGGGCCGAGAACTCGGTCTGCAGCACCTCGGCCAGATCGGGGTTCTCGGCGTAAATCTCCGCGTCGTACAACTCGCGCCCGCTGTAGGTGCGCCCGCGAACCACGGCGCGGCCCCCCGGCTCGCGGCTGCCGGTGCGGATCTCGTACACCAGACCGTAGACCGCCACCCCCTCGCTGCGGGTGACCACGCGCACCAGGGCCCCGAAGGGCGGGGCGGCCAGCAACTCGTAGGCGCCCGCCGTGAAGCGCGTGGTGGACGACTCGATGATCTCGCCGATGCGCTGGGTGGTCATCACAGCCGGCTGAACTCCTTGCTCTCCCGCTTGGCGGAAACGGCCCCACCGGCTTCGGCGCGGGCGAGACTGCCTGCGAGCATTCGCTCGAAGGCCCGCCGGTCAACCGCACGGATCACCGCCTGCTCGTGGGCGCGAGCCAGGGCCACAGGGTAGCCCCCGCCCCGAAGGCACTGATCGTACACCAGGCTGTGCACCAGGTCAACCTGCTCGGGGACCGACGCCACCCACGCGGGGATCTCGACCCGGCACACCTCGCGCCCGACGCGCAGATGAAAGAAGTGGATGCAATGGGGACCGTAGCGCTCGATATTGATGGTGCTCATCGAGACGAACAGCGGCCCGCGCTGGCCCTCGGCGAGGCGGGCGCCGAGCACATCGGCGTCAACCAGCCCCTGGCAGAGGGCGCACGACGGTTCGCGCCCGGCGCGCGCGTCGCTGCACTCGGCGCAGCGGGCGCCGCGCCCAGCGGCCACGTCCACATCCGGACAGAACATCAGCCGGATGACGCCGACCACCTCGGGAGAGCGGGGACGGCTGATGTACGACGCGGTGGGGATGCCGCGGGCGCGCATGCGCTCCAGATAGCCCAGGTACTGCCCCAGAAAGCGCTCCTGAACGAAACGCTCGGCCCCGGCGAGGGTCCAGCGCACGAGGGTGCCATCCTGGAGCGCCAGGGCCGGCAGCGCGCCGTCCAGCGCCGTCTCGGCGAGATCGGCCAGGGCCAACCCTTCTTCGACATCACGGCGGGCGCTCAGGTAGTTGCCCTCGATGGCCACGCGGCGGGCGCCATCGCTCACGTAGAGGTCCTCCTCGCGGTAGTAGAGCGCGGGCCGCGAGCCGAGGCGCGCGGTGGGGCGCTGGCCGTAGCGGATGAAGACCTGGCCGATGTTGATCAGGTAGCAGGCCACACTGCCGTGGCGATCCAGATCGATCTGCGAACCATCGGTGGCCACCACCGCATAGGCCGGGGGACAGGTGGGCAGATCGCGCGCGGTGTCGAGGCGCTCGACAGGGCGGGCGAGCAACCAGCTCGCCGTGTCGCGGCTCAGATCAACCGCCCGCGCCCAGTGACGCTCCTCGCCGGCGACGGCCAGGTAGCGCTCGCGAGCGCGGACCGCGCGCTCCGCGGCGCTGGCAGCGGTGCGCACCGCCGCGCCGCTCAACTCGCGGACTTGCCGGCTCAACGCCGCCAGATCTAGCCCCATCTGCGGCTCCTTTCCGGTGACCGATGCGGCTTCGCCGCGCGCCCTTGCCTGGGAGGGCCAGGCCCCTTCGCCCAAGGATAGGACATTTGTTTTGGGTTGTCAATCGCTCGCGCGAGGGTACGTGTTCACATGTCTCCTGGGAGCGCGGGCATCTTGCCCGCGTAGACCCGACAAGGGCGGGACGCCCTCGCTCCCGGGCGCGGGGGTTGCCCCGGGTGTGAACGGTTACGCGCGAGGCGGAGGACGAGGAAACCCGACTGCCTCGCGTCCGGCGGAACTTTTCCCCCCGCTGGCGCGTCTTCCTGGCATGTGCTATGGTACCCATCGAGCCGGTCCGGTGACCGGCTCACAGGAGCAAGAGAATGACATCACGGATGTTCGCGCTGATCGTGCTGGCGATGGCGACGGCATTTGCCCTGGCGGCATGCACGGTAGGAACAATGACAACACAAGTGACAGAATCTCCGCTGGGCGGCACGAGCTGGCTGCTGCAGAGCCTGAACGGCGCGCCGCCGGCGCCTGATACCCAGGTGACCCTGAACTTCGACCCCGACGGCTTCTACGGCAACGACGGGTGCAACCAGTACCGCGGCGCGTACCAGGTGAATGGCGACCGCATCACCATCAACGACTCGATTGCCAGCACCATGATGGCCTGCCCTGAGCCGATCATGCAGCAGGCGACGGCCTACTACGAGGCGCTGAAGCAGGCGGCCAGTTTCAACGTGACCGGCGAGCAACTGACGCTGCTGAATGGCAGCGGCGCGGTTGTGGCGACCTTCGCCGCGCAGAACCGCGCCTTGAGCGGGACCACCTGGACGGTAACGGGCTACAACGACGGCAAGCAGGCGGTGGTCAGCGCGCTGGCCGGTTCGACGCTCACGCTGATCTTCGGCGAGGATGGCAGGCTGAGCGGCTCGGCCGGTTGCAACACCTACACGACGTCCTACGAGGTCTCCGACCAGAGCCTGCGTATCGGCCTGATCGCGAGCACGCGGATGCTCTGCAACGAGCCGGCCGGGGTGATGGAACAGGAGACCCGGTTCCTGCAGGCGCTGGGCACGGTGGCGACGTACCGCAGCGACGGCGAACGGCTGGAACTGCGCACCGGCGACGGCGCCCTGGCGGTGACGGCCGCGCGCGGCGCTCCCGCAGCCAGGACGCCCGGCGGGTCCACCCGCGGGTGATTGGCGGGGGTCATGGTTATTCATCCGGTGTGCGCCCGCGTGCCGGGGGGCTAACGTGAACATAGGCTGCTCACCTACGCGCATGCGGCGCTGACCCCCCCTCCTAACCTCCCCCCGCTGGGGGGAGGAGCCGGACTCCCTCCCCCCAGCGGGGGGAGGGCTGGGGAGGGGGGCCGGCACCGTGCCCGCGGAGCCGCGCCGCGGGCGGGACGCCCGCGCTCCCAGGCGATTTTCATCGGGCATTGTGCGCGAATCGCATGGACGGCTGAGGTGAACATAGCCTCTCGGACATAGTTCTCGTAGGAGCGGACGAGAGGAGGGGTCTACAGGGAGGCTTCGCCTCCCCGAACCCCTCCACCGCGTAAGTCCTGTCAACTCACACCCTTCGCCATGAGCCACGCCAGCCAGGCGTCCATGCCCGCCCCGGTGCGGGCGGAGGTTTCAAAGATCGTGATCCCGGGCCGCACCTCCTCGATGTTCCGGCGCATCAGGGCCAGGTCGATCCCGCACGCCCCGGCCAGGTCGAGCTTGGTGATGACGGCGACATCGGCGGAGTTGAACAGCACCGGGTACTTCACCGGCTTATCCTCGCCCTCGGTGACCGAAAGCAGCACCACGCGCACCTGTTCGCCCAGGTCGTAGCCGGAGGGGCACACCAGGTTGCCAACGTTCTCGATGAAGAGATAATCCAGCTCCGCCAGGTTCCAGCCTGCCGCCTCCAGGTGCGCGGCGATCATCTCGGCTTCCAGGTGGCACATATCGCGGGTTTCAATCTGGCGCACCAGGGCGCCGCTGCGTTCCAGGCGCCGGGCGTCATGATCGGTCGCCAGGTCGCCCACCAGCGCCGCCGGGCGGCGCCCGGCCCGGACCAGTTCGGCAAGGGTGCGCTCCAGGAGGGCCGTCTTGCCGCTGCCGGGGCTGGAGACGAAGTTGAGCGCCAGCACCCCGGCGCGCTGAAACCGCTCGCGCAGGCGCGCTGCCAGTTGATCGTTCTTGCTGAGCACACCGGTACGGATCTCCAGCAAGCGCGTGGACAGCGTTGACATCAGTGTTCCTCCATGGCCGGTTCAGGGTCGGGAACCTCGATCCCGGTCACCTCCAGCTCGCGCCCCTGGCGGATATGCATACTCGGGGCGCCGCAGAGCGGGCAGCGAAAACTGCCCTCCACGGGCCGCACATCGCGACCGCAGGGGGCGCATGCCAGCACCAGCGGAACCGTCTCGATCTCCAGCCGGGCCCCTTC
>DAOTYR010000465.1:0-3985 GCA_034434655.1 Chloroflexaceae bacterium | reverse complement strand
GCGGACAGAACACATGAGCGCCGAGGGGCTTTATGGCGTTGGGATGCGCTGATTGGCCCTCACCCCCTGCCCCTCTCCCGCGCGCGGGAGAGGGGCGACCAGAGCCGTGCGCTGGGGCGTCCCAATGCGGTAGAAGCCGCATTGGCTCGGATGTTCTGTCCGCCCCTAAACGCGGGTGGGGGGATGGGGGAACCCGGGTTCCCCATTCCCCTGCCGGGCGGGGCGTGGGGAAACCCGGGTTCCCCACACCCCGCTCCGAGAGCTTATGTTCACGTTAGAGGGTCCGGGGCTTGCCTCAGGGAGCGTGCATGCGCCCTGTGGGTTGCGGGGTTCGCACCGGCAACTCCAGAGGAATGTGCTATAGTAAACCGAGGGCCGCGCAACGGCCCGACGCTTGTGATTCGAGAGTGCCGGATGGTCTACGAGGAGGTAGCCATGCTTGTCGGCGAGCGGATGTCGCGCCCGATCATCACCGTTACACCTGAGACGACGGTCAACGATGCCCTGCACCTGATGCGCACCGAGCGCATCCGGCGCGCGCCGGTGGTCTCCCACGGCAAACTGGTCGGAATCGTCTCGATGAAGGATCTCCTCAATGCCTCGCCCTCGCAGGCGACGACGCTGAGCGTCTGGGAGTTGAACTACCTGCTCAGCAAGCTCACCGTCGAGCACATTATGACCCGCGAGGTGGTGACGATAACCGAAGATACGCCGATCGAGGAAGCGGCGCGGACCATGGTCGATCGGCGCGTCGGCGGGTTGCCGGTGATGCGCGGCGGTGAAGTGGTGGGGATCATTACCGAGACCGATCTCTTCAAGATCTTTCTGGAGTTGATGGGCGCGCGCGACGCCGGCGTGCGCTGTGAGGTGCGCGTCCTCGATGAGCCGGGCCAGCTCGCCCGCCTGACGCAGACCATCGCCGGCGCCGGGGGCAATATTATCGCCCTTGGCACCTTTGCCGGCGAGAGCCCCGGTCATAGCACCGTGACCTTCAAGGTCGCCGGCCTGACCCCCGATGAGGTGCGCAGCCTGATCACTCCCGTCGTTGAGCGGGTGGTGGACATCCGGGTGACGCACCCGTAGCCGGCAGGCGGGGTGGTGCCTGTTCACAGGTGGAGTAACCCACGCGCCTGGGAGCGCGGGCGGGACTGCTTTGACATAGGCCATCAATGCCGGAATGCCGGAGTAACCCACGCGCCTGGGAGCGCGGGCGGGGCGCCCTCGTCGCGTCTGTGCGGGCAAACTGCCCGCGCTCCCGGAAGAGATGGGCAGGGTGTGGGGAAACCGGCTTTCCCCACGCCCAGGCGGGCCGCTACTCCCGGCGCATTGCCCGCCACACCTTCTCCGGGCGCAGCGGCATGTCGAGGTGACGCACGCCAAGGTGGGCCAGGGCATCGATCACCGCATTGACGACGGCCGGCGTTGAGCCGATCGTTGCCGCTTCGCCTACGCCTTTCACCCCCAGGGGGTTGAGCGGCGTAGGCGTTTCGGTCTGATCCAGGGTGAAGGGCGGGAAGAAGTCGGCCCGCGGAACGGCGTAGTCCATCGGCGAGCCGCTCAGCAACTGCCCGTTCGCGTCGTAGACGACCTCCTCCAGCAGGGCCTGGGCGATGCCCTGGGCCAGCCCGCCGTGGATCTGGCCGGTGACGATCAACGGGCTGATGCGCGGGCCGCAATCGTCCACGGCGACGTAGTCGCGGAGGCGCGTCTCGCCCGTCTCCGGGTCAACTTCCACCACGGCGACGTGGGCGCCGAAGGGATAGATCAGGTCCGGCGGGCGGAAGTACTCGGTGGCTTCCAGGCCGCAGTCGATCTCGGCGGGCAACGTGCGGCTGTAGGCCCGCGCGGCGATCTGGGCCAGCGACACGGCCCGGTGGGGCGCGCCGCGCACCCGGTAGCAGCGCTCGCACAGCTCGATCTCCTCGGGGGCTGCGTCGAGCATCAGCGCGGCGATCCGGAAGGCCTTGTCGCGCACCCGCTCGAGCGCGCGCATCAGCGCCCCGCCGCCAACGGCCAGGGAGCGCGAACCCATTGTGCCGATGCCCATCGGCGTGGTGGCCGTGTCGCCGTGGCGCACGACGATCTGGTCGAAATCCGCGCCGAGGTGATCGGCGACGATCTGGGCGAAGGTGGTCGCCGTGCCCTGCCCGTGGGGCGAAATGCCCGTGCTGACGGTCACCGCGCCGCCTGGTTCGACCTTTACCCGGGCGCTTTCGTAAGGGCCGAAGCCGCACATCTCCACGTAGCAGGCGATGCCGATGCCCAGCAACGGCATTGTAGGGTCGGCATCGGCGCGCCGGCGGGCCTGTTCGCGGCGCAGACCGGCGTAGTCGGCCCGCTCGAGGGCCTTGCTCAGCGCCCGGTCGTACTCGCCGCTGTCATAGGTCAGCCCCGTGGGCGTTTTGTAGGGAAAGGCTTGAGGCGGAATAAAGTTGCGGCGCCGCACATCCGCCGGATCAAGCCCCAGGTCGGCGGCCACCAGGTCAATGGCCCGTTCAATGTAATAGGCCGCCTCGGGCCGCCCGGCCCCGCGGTAGGCCGCCACCGGGGTGGTGTTGGTGTAGACGCTGATGGCCTCCAGGTCCACATTGGGGATGGCATACACGCCCACGCCCATGGCCGTGGTCAGATCGGGGAGGCCGGGAGCGAGGGGATAGGCGCCGAGGTCGGCCACGATGCGCATGCGCAGCGCAGTGATGGTTCCATCGGCGGCGGCGGCGACCTCCAGGTCGCAGATCTGGGCGCGGCCATGGGTGGTGGCCTGCATGTGCTCCAGGCGCGTTTCGACCCAGCGCACCGGGGCGTTGAGGCGCCAGGCCAGGGCCGCGCAGAGATGCTCTTCGGGATAACTGCCGATTTTCACCCCAAAGCCTCCGCCGACGTCGGGGGCGATCACCCGCACCTGATTTTCGCTGAGCCGCAGCACCGTCGCTACCTCGCTCCGCACCTGGTGGGGAGTCTGGGTGCTGGAATAGAGCGTGAGGCCGCCCGTGGCCGGATCGGGGGCGGCCAGCACGGCCCGTCCCTCCAGCGGGAAGCCGGCCAGGCGCTGGTTGCGCATCCGTTGCCGCACCACCACATGAGCGGCGGCGAAGGCCGCCTCCACGTCGCCCTTCTGCCGCCGGCGGCGGTGATCTACATTGTCCTGAAGCCCCGCGAAGACCAGCGGCGCGTCGGGGGCCAGGGCCTGCAACGGGTCGCTAACGACCGGCAACGGCTCATAGTCCACCTCGATGGCCTGAGCGGCGTCAAGCGCCGTGGCGTAGCTGGCGGCGACCACGGCGGCGACGGCCTCGCCCGCATGGCGCGCGCGCTCGACGGCCAGCACGTGGCGCACGCGCCCGGCGTACGTCTCGCCGCCGCCCTCGCCGCCCTCGCCGGAACTGGCCAGCGGCAGCGGCTCGCACACGGCCAGCATATCGCGGCCGGTGACCACCGTTACCACACCGGGCATAGCTCCCGCGGCGCTGACGTCGATCCCGCGGATGCGGGCATGAGCGTAGGGGCTGCGCACCAGCGCCAGGTAGAGCATGCCGGGGAGCTTGAGGTCGGCGACGTAGGCGCCGGCGCCGCGGATCAGGCGCGGATCTTCCTTGCGCTTCACCGTGGCGCCCATCAGGGTCGCGGCGGCCATAGGTGGGTTGCACCTTTCGTTTCGAGGGGAGCGATCACTGTGCGGGTATGGTACCACGAAGACACGACAATCACCAGGAGGGTTGAGGGCAGCACCCGTCCGTACCCACCCATGGGCCGGGGCCTGGGTGCGCGGGCAGCCCGCCCTCGTCGCATCTCCGTGGGCAAGACGCCCGCGCTCCCGGCCTATGTTCACGTTAGACGGTCATGCGCATGGCGCACAACGCCCGATGAAAACGGCCCGGGAGCGCCGGTGGCCCGCCCGCGGCGCGGCTCCGCGGGCACACGGTGACGGCCCCCGCCCTGACCCTCCCCCGCTGGGGGCGGGAACCCGGCTCCTCCCCCCGGCGGG
>DAOTYR010000464.1:0-18749 GCA_034434655.1 Chloroflexaceae bacterium | reverse complement strand
GGCGGGATGGGTGTAGGACTCGTTAAGTGCCATAGTGAGCGCCTCCTGATAGGGATTCGGATGCTGGTGACGATACTTCCGTAGCA
This sequence comes from Chloroflexaceae bacterium, assembly GCA_034434655.1. Taxonomy (GTDB): domain Bacteria; phylum Chloroflexota; class Chloroflexia; order Chloroflexales; family Chloroflexaceae; genus JACAEO01. The sequence continues at coordinate 18,663 of DAOTYR010000464.1, read as the reverse complement.
AATGTGCCTTGATGAAGGCAGCCCGAATGTAGGTAATCTTGCGACTTCGATCCTCCTCGTCATTATTGTGGCGAATGCGGTTCATGATGGCGACGTACAGCCCTTCGGGATAAGGCGTGTCCATCAGGATGGAGCGCATGAATGCGCCACCCAAAAGCGACCAGGATGACTTGAGTTCTTCCTCACGCTGCGTAACCTTTGGCGACACGCACTCGGCAAGAATGCGGTACGGTGAAAGATAGTCAGGCTGATTGGCGCGCTCCTTTACGATGTTCAGATCGCTGTAGTGCCGCATAATCCGTTCGGCAAACACACCGAACGGCTCGGTGAGGAAGAAGCGCACTGCCAGACGTGAGACATTGGGCGCCAGCCCCAGCACGTAGAAGCGCGTGCTGTCGTTCAGACCTTCGCGCAGCGCCTGAAGATCAAGCGGCTTGCCCTGCTCGATCTTTTCGGCCACAGCGCGCATCGCCTGTTCAGCGCTCTTGTCACGCCTGCGTTTTGTCTCAGAATCTTCGTTCGTATTTTCTGGCTGATGCTCAGGATTCAGCAGAGCAAAAAACGCGCCAGCATAACGTCTGTCGGCGGTATCCGCCCAATAGACCACGGTTGTATCGCCGAGATAGATTTTGCGATGAGGATTCTGGTCAGACAGCAGATAGTTGAGCGCCTCGACATAGCCGGCAGCCACGGCCTGGCTGACCGGCGCATTCTCGCCCTGATCGCGTCTGTACGAAGTAAACGCATCGAGGTTGAAACTGACCAGCGCAGCACCTTTCGCCTGCGCATCACGTACTCCCTTTATGTCACGGTGCAAACGGGCAATCGGCTCGATCTTCCCCGTCACCAAACATTGCATCTTTGCAATATCCTGCGTCGAAGTATACTCGTTTTCCCACGCCTGCCGGATTTCAGGGTCATCAAGAGCATTCTTTCCGTTGACGTAGAAAATCAGGTTATTGCCTTCCAGCAACTTATCCCGATGTCCGGAAATCAAAGGATTGACTTGAGCGGTTGCCGGGTCATAGGTTTGCAAAAACGTAATGATCGCGCGAGCCGCCTCGCTATTCACCCCGGATAGAATGGCAATATTGCGGTCACGGAAGGATTCGAAGCGCTTCCGGGCATAATCCGGATCTTTTGCTTCTTTCTCCGTCAGACCCAACACATAAGCCGCGTTGTCACACAGCACATTCGCTTCAATATTGACACTGCGTTTGACCTGTTGCGGCACGTTCATCCGTCGCGGGCGTTCTACTGACTTTTTGCCCTGCTGAACGAGGTTGAACAACGGGATGATGTCTATCAGTTTCCCATCATACGACAAATTAAGTGCGTGACTGACCGGCGCCTTGCTATAACCCGGCTCAGCAATATCCACATCGGGATCTGCGCACAAGATGTTGTAGTAATTGTAGAGCGCCTGCAGAATCATCGTCGCACCTCCTTGCTAAGTTCATGCACATTAATGACGCCGTCTTGCATCACGGCGTGGTAGAACACCGGCTGAATATCGCGCGGGTCGGAAAAATCCAGGTCGTAGAGCATCCATCCCAGGTCGCGCGTGCCCGCCAGCGGGCTTTTAGGGATGTCATTCTTATTCTCAATGAGTGTCACTTTGGCGGGAAATTCGCGTGCTCCCAGACAAGGCGCATGGAAATGCTGCCCATTCCGCAGCCGGCGCAGGGCGATGTTGTAGTGCTTCTCCTCTGTATCTTCGGGACCTGCCTTGTCGGTCAGTTCGAAGTGCGCTTCAATCACATAATCCACGTTCTTCAAGACCATAGCTGCGCGCTGCTGGCGCTTCTCTGTCGCAGCGATGTAGAGCAGCTTATTTGCGCCTTTCATGACCTCCACAGCGTTGCTTACCGATGCTTTCTCGCTCACCTCATTGCGGCGAATATTGGTGAACTCGATGTCGCGCAGGACGTGAATGGCATCTATCATCCAGCGAATTGCCGGCTTCCAGTGAATGGCCTCAATAATGCCGCGTGCGGCTGAGGGCGTGATAACGTCGTAACTGACACGCTCCACTTTCATCTCGGGACGGCTAAACAGCGCGTAAGGCCCCTGTACCTGAATGGCAATACCGTATCCCATACGTCGAACCTCCTTGTCTCAAGCGTTGACTAGAAGAACAATCCGTCTCCCCCGCTGTTATCAGGAATGAGCAGACCTCTATCGCCATCATAGTATGCCTGTACATCGTCCGGGTTGAGAACCGGATATGTGTCTTTAATCGTCACAATCACCCCCTTCGAGGAAAGTCTATCGAATTCGCTCTTGAACATTGAAACCATGTAAGACTGAAGATTTCGTAAGATAGGGAGTGGATATTCAGCATATTTCAACTCTTCAATCAGACACGATGCTCTAGCGTCGAATGGGATGATCACTGTTTCAGTTGGGGCTTCAATGATTTGGAAAGCATCTGCTGCCCGCTTGAAAGCGAATTTGCCGTCGTCGCTGCTGAAGTGCTCCATAATGCGTTTATAATCGAATGCCTGTCGCTCGTGTAGAGCATAGAGTTGCTCGAAGTATGCTTCGATGGCGGCAACGGATATTGGTGTTGCACTGTGGTTACGTAAGACCATACGAGTGACTTCGCCGGACTGTTGAACATACGCCGGCATTCGCCTCGCAAACTCGGAATCTGGTTCAAAAACGAACAATGTGCTCATACGGCGCTTCATCTCACGATTAACCCGCCCCGCTGCTTGATTGATGGAGTCCAGCCCCGTCAGAGCGCGATAGCCAACGGGAAAGTCCAGATCAATCCCGGATTCCATGACAGTGGTTGCGACCACGCGACAGGGTTTTCCTTTTGACAATCGATCCTTGATTTCTCCGAGTTTTGCGCGGCGATGAGCCGGACACATCAGGGTCGAAAGATGATAGTTCCCTTCGCCTTGCAAGCCAGCAAACAACCCGCTGGCATGACGGCGCGTGTTGACAATGCACAACACCTGCTCATGGTCGTTCATCTGTGTAACTAATTGTTCATCGGTAAGCGTGCCTGCATGCTTCACTTCCACCCGCTTATAGAAGGTGAACAGGTCTTGCGGATTGGGAGCGAGTTCTCTGATTTCTGTGCCTTTGGGCAGGAATCGCTTCAGAGGAGGTTGTGTAGCGGTACAGAACACTGCACTCGCTCCATAGTTGGTTACCAACTCCCACACAGCCGCCATTGCCGGACTCATATACTCACGCGGCAGCATTTGTGCTTCATCGAAAATGATCACACTCCTGGCAATATTGTGGAGTTTACGACAACGTGACGGCTGGCTGGCAAACAGCGACTCAAAAAATTGCACATTGGTTGTAACTACGATGGGAATATCCCAGTTCTCCGCCGCCAGTTTGAGTTTTGCGAGTACGCTCGTGGTTCGGTCATCAGAATAGTCAGGCTGATTACTCTCCCAATCAAAGTTTGAGTGATGCTCCAGAACGTTATCTTCGCCGAAAATCTCTTTAAATACTCCGGCGTTTTGTTCAATGATGGTAGTAAATGGAATAACATAGATGATACGCTTGAGATTATGCGCAGCCGCATGGTGAATCGCAAATGCCATCGAAGCCAGCGTCTTTCCACCGCCCGTTGGAACGGTGAGCGAGAAGAATCCGGGTTTCTCGCGCTTTCCTTTTTCAATGCATGCTTCGAGAGTTGTGGTGCGCGTGCGATTGATCTCGTCAGTAGGGTGTTTGAAGCGTTGCAAATAAACTTCCAACTTCTTGTGTAAGGTCGGGATGTCATCATGCTGACCACGTGGCCTGGCGCCCCGCATATAGGTTTCGGTCTCCTGAAAGTCAGCATCCACCAGCGCAGAAAAGATCATGCGCACCAGGAATGAAAATGAGAAACCTGGCTTGTCGCTGAGCGGCCGGAGATGCAACGTCTGTGGCAATGGCAGTTCCGATATATCCAGTTCTTCCTTATATGCAGCATAGTCGGGAGGCGTTGTTTTCAGGCGCGCGCAAACGGTGCCTCCTTCTACATCGGTTTCGCTGCCATAGTCAGGCAATCCCGTGTGATGTCCCAAAATGGGGTACGCCAGTAAGCGCGCAAATGGTTCATGTGGTGTGCCTTTGAGTAGACTCAAAAGTTCTCTGGCGCCAGCAGTCGAATGATCTACACGCGGACCACCCACCAGTCGTCTTTGAAACTCGTCGGAGTATTTGCCCAGATCGTGGAGCAGTCCGGCGATGTACGCCAGGTCTGCTACATTAGCATGTTTGCCGAACTCACGCGCCATTTCCGCCGTATTCCGCAGATGATCAATGAGCGGCTGCCAGTGCTCACGATCCTCGCCATCACGCCGGTGAGCAAAGTAGGTGGTGCTAGAATCTGTTCCATTTCTGATCCCATACACCCTTGCCATCTTCCGCACCTCCGCTTCCAGCGTCCGGCGCAGCCCCTTCGGTCCCAGCACCTCCACATCGGCGCCCCAGCCGCGGATCCAGGGCAGCATCTCTTTCGGCTCGGCGATCCGCGCCCGCCATACCAGCGATCCGTCGGGCTGTGGCTCGCTGCGCTCGGAACGGTGCCAGCGGGTTTCCTGCACCCGTCGCGCCACACGCGGGCTGAACCGCAGCGTAACTTCCACCGGCTCGCCTTCCGAGGTCCAGATGCCCCATGCGTCGGCCAGATAGCTGCGCGGGTCAACCTCGTCGGGAATCCGATAGGCTTCCGTGGTTGGCTCCGCCCGGCGAATGCGCTCGATCTTGAAGGTGCGCAACTTCTCGACGCTCCATCCCCGCCCTTCCAGAAGTTGCGCCTTCCCGATGACGTGGGTCGTCTGCCCGATGGCGTATGGCTCGATGAAGTACGGGCTGAGCAGGTATTCCAGCACCTTCTCGCCGGTTTCGACCTGATGCCAGATGCGCACCTTGCGCTCGTTCGCCCAGGCTTCGGTCAGCCTCTCCAGCACGCTCAGATAGACCGGATCATCCCGTTGCGCCGAGTCGTCCATAACGTCTGCCGCCTGTACGACGTGCGTGCTGATCCGCTGCGCCCAACGCGCCATGGCGTGACCCAGTTTGCGCAGCGCGGCTGCCGCGTGCCGGTTCTGCCGATCCATCCGCGTGGCCAGCAGGCGCGCCGCCAGATGTACCGCCAGCGCCTCGTGCAGGTTCAAACGCACGTTGATCAGGTCGGCGCGCCGGTCAATTTTGAGCCGCCCATCTGGCTCCTCGTAGATGTGTTTGGGGGCATCTGCGAGATTGCGCAGAATGGTGGATCGGTCCACCCCCAGACGGCGCGCCAGTTCGGCCTGTGTCAATCCTTCGGGATGGGCAAGCAGCAACTGTTCAATCTGCAGGAGCCGTTCAGCTTTGTTGGCCGCTCGTTTCATACCGCTCTCCTGGTATCCTGTGACGTGATTCGGGATGACCCGGCCGTTTCCTCTCGCCGCGCGGAGCATGTCAGGATACGATGCAAGGGTTCTCCTGGCGGCGCCTGTTGCCGGCCTGTCACGCGCGGCTCAGCCGCTGGCCCGCGGAGGTCGTCTCTATGGCGACAGCGCCGGCGCGTTGCGATAGCCCTTTTCCCTCTTATAGCACACGGGTGTTGCAGGTAGTGCAACACCCGCGGCGCCGGGCCAGCTTTCTGCGGTCAAATGAGGATGAACGCATCGTTCACCCCGCCGTTCCCGTTGGCGGGGCGCGGAGAGGCGCAGTCTCCCCGCGGCGGCAGACTCCTGCCGGCTGCGCCAGAGCGCCCCCCGCCGCAGGCGGATCAGCGGGATCGCCGAGGGCCACGCCCTTCGCGCCTCCCCCAAACGGTTCCGTACCAGGCCGCGCAGCGAAACCATGCCTGGCGACCTGCGCGCCACATACCCGCATGCGATCAAGATATCGTCCCGGGGATGGATGGTCCGCGACGAGGTCTTCGGCGCCACATACCCGTATGCGATCAAGTATCGTCTGCAAATCCTTGCGAGCGAAACCATGCCTGACGACATGCGCGCCGCCGCCCCGCTTCCGGCCTTGAGCATACCCGCTCCCCATTACCGGTAGGTCACCTACCGGCCCGTCACCCCGGTGACGAGCGGCTGCTTCGCGGGGAGGGCGAGGCCTCCAGCAGTTCTCAGAGACGTTGACCATTGTTCGCATTGGCGGCACTGCGCCACCCTCCCGCAGGCTCGCCGCCTGCAGGAGGGACATCGTACCACCTTGCCCAGAAGGTTCAGCCTCGCTGAGCACTGCTCTCGCCACTGCGCCCGGCCCCGCGCCGCGCCACCCTGTTCCCCGCCGGCCGCGGCCGGCGGGGGCAAGCTCGCTGCCCGCCTGCATACATTGTGCCATACTGATGGTTCACAAATGCGCCCATGAGCGCCGTGGTCCGCGCGCCGGGGACCACAAACACGGCGCCCCTCATCCGAGGGGCGCCGCGCTGGTGGGAGCCTGGTTCCTGCTTGCCTCTACCCCGAAGCCTCCGCCGGGGCGGCGGGGTCGATCAGCCCCGCGGCCCACGCCACCACCCGGCGCGCCAGGGTCAGGGCCGTTGCGTGCTCCTGGACGGTAACCGGCTCTTCGAAACCAGGGTAGCGAACCTGATGCGCATAGATCGTCAGTGTCGCGGCCTCCTCCACATCATCGGGCACACTCATTGAGTGTGCCCGCAAACCGGCAAGCAATTCTTTGATGTCGTGCGTATAGCGAAAGGCCCAGCCATGGTGCCGGTACACCGCCTTGATCGCCTTCTCGGCTGCCTGTTGGGCGTGAAAGCAGAGATCCTCATACATGCCGTCCGGCGGAAGCGCAACCCCGGCCAGCGCCAGATCGGCGCGGGCGCGGCGAAGCCATTCCGCGGCGCTGCCAGGGACGGGCCTATTCGGCGGCATAGAGTTCCTTTCCCTCGCGCAGGGCCGCATACACAATGAGCGATGGCTCATCGGCATAGTTTTGCACGTCGCTTTCGGTGACGACGACGATGTCTTTGGGCACGCCCAGGGCCGGCAGGCCCCCATAGAGCGCCTGGGCCGTGCGCCGGCGGTGCGTCCCGTCAGGCACCACGACCAGGAGGTCCAGGTCGCTGTCCTGGTGCATCTGGCCACGCGCCGCCGAGCCGAACAGGATGATGCGCTTCGGCTGCACGGCCGCGACGATCCGCCGCACCAGTTCTTCGAGAATCGGTTCCAGGGCCGGGTTGAGTTCAGGCATCGGTGGCCTCGTTGTTCTGTAAGTTTTCACATGTTTCCTAACGTGAACATACGCCCTCGGCAAGGGGTATGGGGAAACCGGGTTTCCCCATACCCCCGCCCCCGGGAGGGTGAGGGCGCAGCCCGCCTGCAGGAGGGTCTGCTCTACCAGAGGGCGCGGCCTTCCCTCGCTCGCCCACGGGCAGGGAGGTGGGGAAACCCGGTTTCCCCACCTCCCTCCTCGGAGGGACCATGGGCACGGTAGCCGTCGCTGCCGCGGGGCGGCACACCGCCCGACGCCCGCGGGGGAATGGGGGCACCTGGTTCCCCCATAGGCACGGTAGCCGTCGCTGCCGCGGGGCGGCACACCGCCCGACGCGAGCGGGGGAATGAGGGAAGCAGGTTCCCCCATGGGCACAGTAGCCGTCGCGGGCGCCGGCGGGCTGCTGCGTCACGTTAAATCTCCTGGTTCCCCCATGGGCACAGTAGCCGTCGCTGCCGCGGGGTGGCACACCGCCCGACGCCAGCGGGGGAATGGGGGAACCTGGTTCCCCCATGGGCACGGTAGCCATCGCTGCCGCGGGGCGGCACACCGCCCGACGCCAGCGGGGGAATGGGGGAACCTGCTTCCCCCCGATGTTCCCGTCAGGACTATCGAAACTCAGGACCTATGGTACAATTGCGCTGCAACTTCCGCGGGAAGTATAACGTCTAAGAGCCTGGCGCCGGTGGGCTCATCCGCGATCAACGGCGATCGTGACACTCTCGGCAGCGAGGGTTCCGCGCGCTGCGCAAGACGGAGGTTACTGGAGGGTCGTTGAAGCATGGACCAGTCTATCATCGCCGATCTGCTTGCCCATCCTCGTGTGAGTGAAACGCGCCAGCATCTTCATCATAGTGTTCCGAAGTTCGATCATCTGCTCCGCGTCGCCCGCTACTCCTACCTGCTCGCCCCCTGGATGGGCGCCGACCGGCGCACCGCCGTGCGCGCCGCCGTGCTGCACGACCTGGACTCGCGCCTCGGCACCCTGACCACCCACGGGGCGATTGCCGCCCGTGTCGCGGCCGAGATGGGCGAGCCGGAGGCTGTCTCCGAGGCTATTGTGAGCCACATGTACCCCTTTGGCCCCCGCCCCACCACCCGCGAGGGCTGGGTGCTGGTGGTGGCCGATAAGATGGCCTCGTTGAGCGACCTGTCGGCGTTTGTGGGTGGGTTGTTCACCGGGCGCAGCCTGCGCATCCGCAGTGAATTGTGCGCCAGCGATCCGTTCTACCGGAGCCGGATGGCCCGCCGTCGCCGTCGCCGCCTGATCGCGCGCCTCTGGCGCAGCCGGGGCCGCGAAGCGCTGACGCCCTGATGTGAACATAGGCTACGAGAGCCAATACCTTCCACCTAAGCGCCTGCGGCGCCCCAGCCCCCCTCCCACCCTCCCCCCGCTGGGGGGAGGAGCCAGACTCCCTCCCCCAGCGGGGGAGGGCTGGGGAGGGGGCAGTCACCTTCGTTGCAACGGATTGCCGCTTGAGCAGGGGGGTGGGGAAACCTGGTTTCCCCATATCCCCGCGAACGCGGGCCGGAGGCCCGCGCACCCAGGCCCCGGCCCCTGGGAGGGTTTGGGAGGGCGCAGCCCTCCCGGGAAGAACCTATGTTCATCCTGTTCGTGTGCGGCGCAGTCGCATGGACGGCTGATGTGAACATAGGCCATCCATGGGAGGGTCTGGGAGGGCTTCGCCCTCCCAGAACCAACCTTTTTTCATCCTGGATGCGAAACCCACCTTATCCCCGCTGCTCGAGCGCCTCGCGCAACGCGGCCAGCGGCAGCCCGTCAAGCACGCTCTCGCTGCTGCCCGCCAGGCTGCTCCAGCGCAGCAGCGCCTCCCCGCCCAGGCGGTAACGTCGTCCCAGGTTTCCCAGCAGCCAGCGCAGGGCCTGCACCTGCATGTCGGTGCTGCCGGCAGGCTGCGCCGGCCATCCCGCCGGGCGCTCCAGGGCGATCCCGATGCTGATCGCGTCCACGTTCAGGCGCCGGCCGTTGAGATCCACAACGCCCGCGTGCCGCGCGGCCTGGCTCTCCTCCACCACCTGGTATATGCCCCCCGCAATGCCGACGACATAGTGGGTCGCGAACCGCGCCCCCGGTTCGGTCATCCGCGCCAGGGTCGCAGCGACCGGCCCGGCAAGCGCGTGCAGCACGATTACCTGCACCCGTTGCCCGTCGCGCGGTCCTTGCGCCGGCGAGGGCGGCGTAAAGGGCACGATGCGGAACCCGTCGGTCAATGGCGGGGCATGATCGCCGGGTATCACCAGCGGCGCCGCCGGTGTGGCATCGGCGCTGGTTGTCGGGGCGGCGCCCAGCGGCCCCGCCGTGGTCTGCGAGACGCTGCCCGGCGGCGACGCTCCCTGGAGGGCTGCCAGATCGCGCAGGCGGCGCACCTGGCTCCAGTTTGGCACCGGGTTGAACAGGGTGTCAAGGGCGTAGACCTGCAGCGCGAATGGCGTCCCTTCGATGTCGAGCTGGCGCGAACCGCACAGGGGCGAACCGATGCCGAAGCCGCGGGCAAGCTGGTGAAAGGCCCAGTCGGGGCGATAGGTCGTGCCGGCCTTGCGGTAGGTCGCCGCAAGCAAGGCTTCGCGCAGCCGCAGCGCCGGCCCGTCGGCGGCCCGTGCCAGGTGGCTGAGCAGCCGGACATCGGCGTAGTTCGAGGTGGGGCTGTACAGCGTATCAACGGCAAAGACCTGGTAGGCCCAGTCGCGCCCGTCCACGTTGAGGATCGCGCTCGTGCCGATCGGCGGCCCGAGACGGTTGATGACCGCGAACTGGTGGAAGGCCCAGTCGGGACGGAAGGGGGAACCGCCCGCCCGGTAGGTGCGTTCGAGCAACTCGCGCCCCAGGCCGGCGGGTGGAATGCTCCCCCCCAGGAGCGCGGAGAGGGTCTGCACATCGCCCCAGTTCGGCACCTCGGCGAAGAGCGTGTCACGGGCAAAGGGCTGGTAGTTGATGCGCTTGCCGGCGATCGTTTCCGTCACGCCTGGACCCATGGGCATGCCCAGGCCGTGCTGCACGGCGTGCTGGTGAAAGGCCCAGGCCGGGTTGTAGCCCTGCGAAGCGGCCCTGCACCGGTAGCTCTGGTCGAGGAGGGCTTCGAGCAGGCGCTCATCGGAGGGGCGGGGACCGGGTGGTGGGGGTGGCGGCGGGGGTGGGGCGACGCCGGCCAGGTAGGCTTCGACCTGGCTCCAGACCCAGGCTTTGGAGACGGCCCAGCCGGGGCAACTCTTGAGGTTGGTGTAATCGCGGTGGAAGGCGATCAGCGCGCGCGGCGGGATCTTCAGCCGGCGCGAGAGTTCGCCCATCACTGCCAGGGCGTGCTGCCACATAGCGCCGCCGGGCAGGCGGGTGTCGAAGTGGCCCACCATTTCCAGGCCGATCGAGTACCAGCCCTGGGCCAGCGAGCCATTGCCGGTGCCGGCGTGCACCCCGATGTCGCGCATCGGCGTGGCGAGCCAGATCCCATCGGCAGCCACGAAGATGTGCGGCCCTGCCGGCCATCCCTGGCTGGCATAGAAGCGCTGCATCCCGCGCATGGTGGTCAGGCCGTTCCACGAGCCTTCATCGGGGCGAAAGGTGTGGTGCAGCACCAGCCGGCTGGGGGCCAGGCGCCCGAAGTCGTAGGTCGCGACGTAGCGTATCCACTCCTCGGTGCTGAGGCGCCGGTTGATGAAGGGAGGGCTGCCTTCGGTGGGGAAATCCGTCATGGGGTCTTCTTCGGTTCACAGCATGTCGCCGCCGTCGCTGAGCATGCGCTGAGGGAAGCGCACGCGGGCGCGGGTCCACCCCTGCTGCTCGTCGCGTTCGAGGCGGAACGTGCCGTGCAGGTCCTCGTGAACCAGCGTCTCGATGATCTGCAGGCCGAGGCCGCTGCTATGGGTCGGGCGGGGCGGCGGCGGGTGCCGGGGACCGTCATCGCGCACCTCCACCGTGACCATGCCGTCCTGCAAGGTCGCTTCGATCTCGATGCGCCCGCCTTCGGCGGCCAGGCCGTGGGAGAGGGCATTGCTGACCAGTTCGTTGATGACCAGGGCCAGCACGGTGGCGTCGCGCGAGCCGACGCGCACCTCATCGCCCATTACCGCGAAGCGCACCGGCGCCTCCGTATTGACCAGCGTGGCCTGGGCGCTCTCGACCACCTGGCGGGTGACGGCATTGACCGTGGTGACGCCCACGTCCTCGCGCGAGAGCAAATTGTGGATGGCAGCAATGGACTGGATGCGCGCGGCGCTCTCGCGGAGGGCCTTGGCCCCCTGGCTTCCCGGCTCCAGGCGGCGCAGTTGCATCGCCAGCAGGGCCGAGATCGTCTGGAGATTATTGCGCACGCGGTGGTGCATCTCCTGAAGCAGGGCCGACTTGATCGCCAGGGCGCGCTGGCTCTCATCGTAGAGCCGCGCATTCTCGATGGCGATGGCGGCCTCGTCGGCGAAGGTGCTCAACAGGCGCACCTGCTCGTAGTCGAAGAGGTGCGGCTGGCGCTTGTAGAGACAGATCCCGCCAATGGTGCGCTCGCGGGCGCGCAGGGGCATGCAGAAGAGCGAATGGAAGCCCTCGCGGGCGGCGACGCTGGCCATCTCGGGGAAGCGGGCGTCCTGGTAGGCATTCATCACCGCGAGGGGGCGGCTGTCGCGCACCGTCTGGATGATAAACTCCCGGACGCCATCGCCCTGGCCGCCGTGAGTGGCCATCAGTTGCAACTGGCCATCGTCCCGCATCTGGAAGATCGCCGCCCGGTCGGCCTGGGCCAGTTCGACCGCCTTCTCGACGATCAGCGAGAGCACCCCCGGCAGGCCGATCTGCTCGGCGATGCTCTTGGACACCTGTTGCAGGGTGGTCAACTCGCGCAGCTTCTGGTGCAGGCGCTCGTCGGTCTGCTGGTAGAGCTGGGCATTGGCGATGAAGAATGCCAGTTCGCCGGCGGCCACCTCGACAAAGGAGATCTCTTCGCTGGTGAAATCGCGAGGGCCGATCGTCTGCACGGTGATCACGCCCTGGAGCTTATCGGCGCTGAACTGGAAACGCTCGGCATTGAAGAGCACGATGGGCACCGCGAGCATCGAGCGAAACGGCTCCTCGCCCAGTTGCGGCTCGGCATTGAAGCGCGGTTCCTGCCACACATCGCGCACGGCCACCGGGTGGCCCAGTTGCGCCGCCCAGCCGGTCACCCCCTGCCCCAGGCGCGAGACCACCTGGCCGATTGCCGCGCGGTTGAGACCCCGCGCCGCTCGCAGCACCAGTTCATCGCGGTGCTTATCGTACAGATACACCGAACAGGCCTCGACCCCCACCACCTGGGCCACGGTTTCCACCACGGTTTGCAGCGACGTGTCGAGATCGAGGGTTGAGTTGGCCGCCGAGATAATGCGGTGCAGGCCATTCAGTTCGGTGGCGCGGGCAAGCAGGCGCGTTTCCCACTCGCGGGTGCGTTGCTCTTCCTGAGCGGCGCCGTAGGCCAGCAGCAACTCGCTGACCACCAGGCCCTGCGAGAGTCGGAGGCGCGCCGCCAGATGCAGGCCCACCTCGGTGAGCACCTCGGCGGCGCCGCCCTGGGCGTACCAGAGCGCGCCGATGTGCCGTAGCCCGCTGACGCGCGCGTCGTGGCTGTTCTCACGTTCCAGTTGTTCGATCAAGTCCGCGATCCCCGGCGACGTTTCGCGAAGGGTCGCCAGCAGATCCGGCGGCTGCGAGGTTACAACTTCGTACATACCGGGTCGGTCATCGGTGGCCGGTGGCTGGTTGCTCATTGTTTGAGGATCATTATACGAATGATGAGAAGCCTGCGCAAACGAGGGGTATGGGGGGAGGGGAAACCGGGTTTCCCCTCCCCCCCGCCCGCGGGACGGCATCAGCGATCACCTGGACGTTGCGGTAACCTGTCGCGTACCTCCTGGCATTGACGGGTGCGCGGGGCGGCGCGTACAATAGCGCCGTTCCGCAGCGAGGCTCAACCACAGGGAGAAACTCCTATGACCGAGCGGGTCGGCTTCATTGGCCTGGGCATCATGGGCAGCGGCATGGCCGCCAATCTGCTCAGGGCCGGCTTCGATCTCACCGTCTGGAACCGGACGCCCGAACGCGCCGAGGCCCTGGTGGCCGCGGGGGCCAGCCGCGCCGCCACTCCGGCTGACCTGGGCGCGCGGTGCTCGATCATCTTTTCCTGCGTCAGTGACACCTCCGACGTGATCGAGGTGATCCTGGGCGAGCAAGGCGTGATCGAGGGCGCCCCGCCCGGCGCCCTGGTGGTGGATATGAGCACGATCAGTCCCCAGGGCGCCCAGACCATCGCCGCCGCCCTGGCCGAACGGGGCGTGCATTTCCTTGATGCGCCGGTGAGCGGCGGGAGCGAAGGCGCGGCCCGCGGCACGCTGAGCATCATGGTCGGCGGCCCCGCCGACCAGGTGGCCCGCGCCATGCCCTGTTTCCAGGCCATGGGCGCCACCATCACCCACGTCGGCGGTCACGGCGACGGGCAGACGGTCAAACTCGTCAACCAGATCCTGGTGGTCGGCACGATGCTGGCGATCAGTGAGGCCCTGGTCTTTGCCCGGGCCAGCGGGGTGGATCTGGAGAAGACCTTGCAGGCGGTGAGCGGGGGCGCCGCCGGGAGCTGGATGCTCTCGAACCGCGCGCCGCAGTGCCTCCGCCGCGACTGGCGCCCCGGCTTCACCATTGACCTGCAGCAGAAGGATCTGCGGCTGGTGTTGCAGGCCGCCGATGAAGTCGGCGCGCCCATGCTCGTTACGGCCCAGGTGTTCCAGCTCTACCGCGCGTTGCAGGCCGCCGGCATGGGCCAGGAAGGCAACCATGCCCTGATCAAGGCCCTCGAACGCCTCGCCGGCGTCGAGGTGGGCGCGGGGCAGGGGTAGGGTGACATAATGCCCTCGCTCATTGCGTCGCTATCCTGCGCGCGGCCACGGCCGCCTGGCCCAGTGACAGGCCGCCATCGTTGGGTGGGACGCGGCGGTTGATCAGGGTCTCGAAGCCGTCGGCGGCGAGACGCGGCAGCAGGCCCTCCAGCAGCAGCCGGTTCTGGAACACGCCGCCGCTCAGCGCCACTACTTCCAGACCGGTGCGCTCGCGCGCCAGTCGGCAGGCCGCTGCCAGACACGCGACGATGGTGGCGTGGAAGCGCCCCGCGATGACTCCCACGCCCACACCGGCGCGCGCGTCCTCCACCAGCGCCCGGATGGCCGGGCGCATATCCAGGCGGAAGGGCGCCTCCAGGATGATCGAGAAGGGGTAGCCGCGCTCCACCGGTTCGGCGGCCTGCTCGAGGGCGATCGCCGCCTGGCCCTCGTAGGTCGCCTCGGGGTGCAGGCCCGCCAGCGCGGCCGCCGCGTCGAAGAGCCGGCCCATGCTCGAGGTCGGTGGGCTGTTGAGGCCCCGCTCGATCATGCGCATGATCAGCCCCATCCGCGGCGGGTCAAGCCCCTTCAGGAGCGGCAGGTCCAGCGTGGCGAGGTCCGGGCCGTAGGCCTGCCACAGGTAGGCCAGGGCCATGCGCCAGGGCTGCCGGGCGGCCGCGTCGCCGCCGGGCAGCGGCACGTAGGCCAGATGGCCGAGGCGGGTGTACTCCCCCAGGGTTGCCAGCAGCGCCTCGCCACCCCAGATCGCCCCGTCGGGGCCGTAGCCCGTGCCGTCGGCGGCGATGCCGATCACCGGCCCCTCGCGCCCGTGTTCCGCCAGGACGCTGGCGATGTGCGCGTGGTGGTGCTGCACGCCAATCCTGGTGGCGACCGGCAACGCCAGGGCCTCTTTGGTCGCCAGGTACTCGGGGTGCAGGTCGTAGGCCACCACCTCGGGCGTACTATCGAAGAGGCGCTCGAAGTGGGCGATCCCTTCGCGGAAGGACGTCAGGGTCTCCAGGTTTTCCAGGTCGCCGATGTGGTGGCTGAGGACGGCCTCGCGCTCGCGGAAGAGGCAGAAGGTGTTTTTCTGGTGGCCGCCAACGGCGAGGATGGGTCGCGGGGCGGCCAGATCGAGGCGCAGCGGTTCGGGCACGTAGCCCCGCGAGCGCCGCAGGGGTTGCTCGCCGCCGGCCACCACGCGGGTGACGCTGTCGTCACAGCGGATGTGGATGGGCCGGTTGTGGCTGAGGATGGCGTCGGCGATGGCGCCAAGCCGCGCGCGGGCGTCGTCGTCGCGATAGGCGATAGGCTCGTCGCTCAGGTTGCCGCTGGTGAGCACCAGCGCCGCGGGGCGCGCCGGGTCGTGCCGGGCGGCGAAGGCGTCGAGCAGCAGGGTATGCAGAGGGGTGTAGGGGAGCATGAGGCCCAGGGTGGCGTGGCCGGGGGCCACGTCGGGGGCCACGGGCGCTTCGGGCAGCCGGTCGAGCAGCACGATCGGGCGGCGCGGGGAGAGGAGCAAGGCCTCCTCATCCGCGCTCAGGGCGCACAGGCGCCGGACAGTCGCCAGGTCGGGGACCATGAGCGCGAAGGGTCGGGCCTCGCGCTGTTTGCGCTGGCGCAGCCGGCTGACGGCGCCGGCATTGAGCGCGTCACAGGCCAGGTGGTAGCCCCCCAGCCCCTTGACCGCCACAATCGCCCCCGCGGCCAGCGCCGCCGCCGCCGCCGCCAGCGGGGACCGCTCCGCGGCGGCAAAGCTGCCGTCCAGCGCCTCCCACCGCAACTGCGGCCCGCAGACCGGGCAGGCGTTGGGCTGGGCATGGAAGCGCCGGTCGCGGGGGTTTTCGTATTCGGCGCGGCAGGCGGGGCAGAGGATGAACTGGCGCATGGTCGTGCGGTCGCGGTCGTAGGGAATGTCGAGCACGATGGTGAAGCGCGGGCCGCAGTTGGTGCAGTTGATGAAGGGGTACCCATAGCGCCGGTCGGCGGGATCGCGCAGTTCGCGCAGACAATCGGCGCAGGTGGCGCTGTCGGGGGCGATCAGGGTGCGCCTGGTGGCCGCGGCGGCGCTGGCGACGATGGTGAAGCCGCGGTCGCCGCGGGGCGGCAGCGGCGCGTGCTCCAGGGCCTCGATCCGCGCCAGGGGCGGCGCCTCGGCCCGCAGCGCCGCCACGAACCGCTCCAGGTCGCCGGGCGGCCCTTCGATCTCGATGGTGACTCCGGCGCTGTCGTTGCGCACGAAGCCCGCCAGCCCCAGCCGCTGGGCCAGCCCGAACACAAAGGGGCGAAAGCCGACCCCCTGCACGATCCCCCGCGCCAGCACCTGCCAGCGCGCCACTCGTTCGCGTTCTTCCGTCTGCATGATTTGATTATAGAACGCCGACGGCGCGGATGGGGCGGATGCGGGCGGTTTTTTGTTTTCCTTACAGCCGTCCATGCGGCTGTGCCGCACATCAGTCGAACATACGATTGTTCCTGGGAGGGAATAGCCCTCCCCAACCCTCCCGCGGGCGAGGGGATGGGGAAAGCGGGTTTCCCCATCCCCCTGCGTGAGAGCGTAGCCCTCCCCAACTCTCCCGCGGGCAAGCAATAGGCACGGGCCTGGGTGCGCGGGCCTCCGGCCCATCCGCATGGTGCGGGGAGGCGCAGCTTCCCCACCGCAGGCGGGGGCGCTGCCGGCGGTTCGCCAGGCCGCTTCCCCGCCGGGAGGCGACCGCGTACCTCCGGTTCCTTAGACATGGTTTCGCTGTTCGCCCCATGCAAAGCAAATGAAAAATTAATTTCCACTGTCAACGCAGTTGACATAGCGCCTCCGGCTCAGGTAGAATAATATGTATTACCGGGAGCAATGAATACTTTCCCCCTGGTTGCGGGCGTGCACGGCGAGGGCCAACCCTGGACGCGCTGGTTGGGATGAAACATCTCGCGCCCCCGGCGGCATGGCTTCAATAAATGAAGATTGAGCATGTAATCCGCTATGCCGGACTGGCGGTGGGGCTGAAGTCCTCGGCTATACGGTGCAAAGACCGCCTGCGCAGGCCAGCGCCGTCTATGCGGCTGCGTCGCACACCGATGGGATGAACATAAGCTTGTTCTTGGAAGGGCGTAGCCCTCCCACCCCCTCCCGCGGGCAGGGGGATGGGGAAACCGGATTTCCCCATCCCCCTGCGCGAGGACTGCGCCTTCACTCTCCCGTGGGCGGGGGCGTGGGGAAACCGGCCCGGCGGGAGATGAGGCCCCGCCGGTCGAAGCCCCAGCTTCACATCAGCCGTCCATGCGGCTGCGCCGCACACCGACAGCGGGAGATGAGGCCCCGCCGGTCGAAGCCCCGGCCTTTACTCTCCCGCGGGCGGGGGCGTGGGGAAACCCGGTTTCCCCACATCCCTCTCCGAGCGCTTATGTTCACGTTAGTTTCCCCATACGAGCTAGAGACTGGCAAAGAGCATAACTTATGACGAGTAGCAATGGCGCCCCTTCTCCCCACAGCGCTTCGCTCGAGGCGCTGCTTGATCGTCTGAATGAGCCGCGCACGGTTGAGGCGTTGCACCAGTTGCTCGACCATGCCGAACTGCTGGCCTATTCGGCCGGGGCGTTGGACGGGCTGATCCGCCGGGGTGAGACGATCACCGACAATGTCGCCGCCGGTCTCGATGAGGTGCGGCAGGCCCTGCCGGCGGACAGCGGGGCCTACCTGCGCGAACTGGCGGCCCTGGGCAAGGAATTGCCCGCCATCACGGCCACGGCTACGCAACTGGCGCAACTGTCGGCCCAACCGGAGTTTCAGGCCACCCTTGCCGCCCTGCGCAACCCGGCGACCCTCCAGGCCATGAACCAGCTCCTGGGCCAGCTCGAACTGGTCGCCTTCGCGCTCACCGCGGCGAATAGCCTGCTGCAGCGCGGCGAGGAACTGACGGACAACATCCGCTCCAGCCTCGACGATGTGCGCGGCGCGATCCCCAGCGAAAGCAACGAGGTGATCGCCCAGATCCTCTCGCTGGCGGTGCTACTGCCCTACCTCCCCCGGCTCGTCGCCGTGGCGCCGAAGTTTATCGAGATCATCGAGCGCCTGGCGCCCTTCGTTGCCTCACAAGAGTTTGATGCCTTGCTCAGTTCTGGCGTGTTCCAGCCGGCCACGGTGAAGCTGGTCGGGCAGGCTGGCGATGCCTTCGTGGCCAGCTACGAAGAGCAGCGCCGCCATCCGCCGAAGCGGGGCCTGCTCAGCCTGCTGGGGGCGCTGCGCGACCCCGATGTGCAGCGGGCCGCGGCGCTCATCGTGGCCTTCGGCAAGCGTTTCGGGCATTCGCTGGAGCGGTGAAGAGACCCTGCCATGCACGAACTATCCATTGCGCTGAGTCTCGTGGAGATCGTCGAGGAGGCGGCGCGCCGCGCCGGGGCCGGGCGCGTGGTCGCGGTGCACCTGCGCCTGGGCGCCATGTCCGGCGTGGTGCGGGAGGCGCTGGAGTTCTGTTTCCCGCTCGCGGCCCAGAACACGCTGGTCGAAGGGGCCCGGCTGGAGATCGAGACGGTTCCGCTGGTGCTGGCATGCGCCCCCTGCGGTCGCGATGTGCGGCCCGTGGAGGGCAGTTTTCGCTGCCCGCTCTGCGGCGCCCCGAGTATGCATATCCGCCAGGGGCG
>DAOTYR010000463.1:0-1798 GCA_034434655.1 Chloroflexaceae bacterium | reverse complement strand
CCGGGTTTCCCCCTCTCCCTGCTCGAGGGCCAGGCCCTCCCGCCGGCGGGGGTGTAGGGAAACCGGGTTTCCCCACACCCCTCGCCGAGGGCTTATGTTCACGTTAGCAAACAGGGTTTGCGCCAGGAGACCATATTCAGATTGCGGATGGTAGATTGCCGCTCAATGCAACCGGAAGCGCTCCAGCGGCAAGCGTTCACATGTCTCCTGGGAGCGCGGGCATCTTGCCGGCGGAGAAGCGACCGCCGCATCGGGGCCAAGGGCGAGGAGGATGTCGAGCCTGGGAGCGCGGGCATCATGGTCTTTGAATACATCATCCGCTCTAGCCCGCGCAGGCGGGCTTCGCATTCCGTAGCCGAGGGCTTTAGCCCCACGGCCAGCCTGGCATACCGGATGAATTTCTCAAAGACCATCTTGCCCGCGGAGACGCGACGGGGACGAAACGCCCTCGCTCGCAGGCACGTGGGTTCCCCCACGTGTGAACAGGTACGCCCTTGCATAACGCCTCCGAGCATGGTAGGATCAGGCTATCCCTGACCGCCCGTGGGTGGGTGTGTGTTTTGAGCCAACACGGTTTCGATGGGAGCCTTGCTCTCACGAGTTGAGCTATGCGGCGGGCCGCAGATGCTCACAGGCGGGCACCCACCTGCGCTCCGCAGGTTCGAAACAGGCTCACTCACGGCGGCTCGGGGAGAATCGCGGTGTGGAAACGTCGGGCGTTACCGCCCCTCACACCGCTATGCCTCCATAGTCATGCTCTACCTCCTCTTCGGTCCCGATGAGTTCAGCCGCAGCGAAGCCCTGGCGACGATGCGCGCCGCGCTGCCCCCCGATGTCGCCGAGATGAACAGTGTGCGCCTCGATGGGCGCCGGCTAAAACTGGAGACCCTCGCCATCGCCTGCGAGGCCCTGCCGTTCCTGGCCGATCGCCGCCTGGTGATTGTGTCTGATGCGCTCAAACATAGCCGGGCGGGCAAGGAACGCGAGGAACTGCGGGCGTACCTTGAACGGGTTCCCGTGTGGTGCGATCTGGTCTTCGTTGAGAACGAGGACGTGGATCGGCGCAGCATTCTCTTTACCTACCTCAAAAAGGCCGGCGAGGTACGGGAGTTTCCGCTGCCTGAAGGTCCGGCGCTGCTGCGCTGGCTGGCCGAGCGCGCCAGGGCGCTGCAGGCCCGTCTGGCGCCCGAGGCCGCCGCCAGGCTGGTGGAACTGGTGGGCAACGACACCCGCGCCCTGGCTACCGAAGTGGAGAAACTGGCTACCTACGTAGGCCGGGGGAAGACGATCGATGTGGCGGCGGTGCAGGTCCTGGTGGAGGATCGGCAGGAACAGAACCTGTTCGCCTTCATTGACGCGCTGAGCGCTCGCCGGCTCGGCCCGGCGTTGCAGGGGGCGCGCGGCCTGCTCGAAGACGGCCAGGCGGCAACCTACGTGCTCTTCATGCTGGCCCGGCAGATCCGTATTTTGCTGGGGGTGCAAGCGCTCGCGGCCCGGCGCCTCCGCCCCGATGCCATCGCCGCCGAGTTGAACCTGAAACCCTTCGTGGCGCGCAAGGCCATTGACCAGGCGCGTGGTTTCGGCCCCGGTGAACTCGAACACCTGCACGACCGGCTGCTCGAACTCGACGTGGCTACCAAGACCGGGCGCCTCCAGGCCGAAGTGGCCCTGGAACTGTTCGTCGCCGAGGCGTGCCGGTAAGAGCGATTTACACCTGCTTCCACCCTCCCGCGGGCGGAGATGAGTGGAACGCAGGTTTCCCCACACCCTCTCCACGGGGCTACGCCGCGCGCCAACG
>DAOTYR010000462.1:0-4266 GCA_034434655.1 Chloroflexaceae bacterium | reverse complement strand
GCGACCACGGCCGGCGCCCTGCCCGAGGTGGTTGGACCCTGCGGCATCCTCGTGCCGCCACGGGACACGCCGGCCCTGGTCGCGGCCATCCGCGCCCTGCTGGAGGATGAAGCGCGCCGCGCCCACCTGGCGCGCTGCGGGCGCGAACGCGCGCGCGGCGCCTTCTCGCCCGAACGGGAGTACGCGACCCTGATGCGCGCCTACCGGCAGATGACCGATGTGATGTAATACCATTTTGGATTGTAGTTTCTGGATTGTAGATTGCCGTATAATGGCCTCCCAAACCCACCCGCGGGCGGGGGCGTGGGGAAAGCCGGTTGCCCCATCCCCCTCGCCAAGGACTGCGCCCTCACCCACCCGCGGGCGGGGCGTGGGGAAACCGGGTTGCCCCACACCCCTGCTTGAGGACTGCGCCCTCACCCACCCGCGGGCGGGGGTGTGGGGAAAGCCGGTTGCCCCATCCCCCTCGCCGAGGACTGCGCCCTCACCCACCCGCGGGCGGGGGCGTGGGGAAAGCCGGTTGCCCCATCCCCCTCGCCGAGGGACTATTTTCACGTTCAGGTGAGGCGCGGGTCCGGGAGGGCTTCCCCTCCCAGACCCGCGCATCCGGCCGGGATCTATGCTGCACTTGCTCTGGCATCTCATCAGCGCGAGCGCGCTCATGGCCCTGATCGGCGGCGCGGCCCTCGGCTTGGGCGCCCTGGCCCTGTGGCCCCTGCGCCTGCCGGGCGCGACGCGCGCCGAGGGCCTGCTGTTCGCCCTCGGCGCGGGCGCCGCCGCCCTTTCCCTGTTGATGCTCCTGCTTGGGGCGCTGGGCATGATCGCCCTGCCGGTGATCGTAACCCTCCTGGTCGTGGGCCTGGCCCTCGCGGTCAGCCAGCGCTCGCGCTGGCCGGCCCTGGCACCTACCCGGCTCGGAGGAAGCAACGGTCTGGAGCCGGGCATCCGGCTGGGTCTGGTCGTGGTCATGATCCTTCCCCTGGGGTACAGCCTCTTCGCGCACGCCCTGGTCCCCCCTACGGACTACGACGTCGTGGCGTACCATTTCGCCATTCCCAGGCTCTACGCCGAGGCCGGCCGGGTCGTCTATCTGCCCTACGTGCTCCACTCCAACTGGCCCCTGGGCACGGAGATGCTCTTTCTGATCGCCCTGCGGCTCGGCGCCGAGAGCGCGGCCCAACTGGTGACCCTCGGCTTCGCACTGCTGCTCTGCGCCGCGCTGGTGCTCTTCGGCGAGCGCTGGCTGCCCCCCGGCAGCGGCTGGTTGGCGGCGGCGCTCTTGTGCGCCATGCCCATGGTGGCACGACTTGCCGGGACCGGACTGGTGGAGATGCCCCTGGCTTGCTACAGCTTCCTGGCCTTCTACGCCCTGTGGCACTGGCGCCAGAGCCGCGCCCGGGGCTGGCTGGCGCTCTCGGCGGGGATGGCCGGCGCCGCCGCGGCCACCAAGCTCAACGGCGCCGCCGCGGCACTGATCTTCGCGACGCTGGCCGCCGTCCTGGTTGCCCGTGAAGGCCATCTCCGGCGCGCCGCGGGGGTCTTCGCGGGCTACGGGCTGATCAGCTTCCTGGTGGTGCTGCCCTGGTACCTCAAAGCCTGGGTCCACACCGGCAACCCGATCTGGCCCTTCCTCTACCCCCTGCTAGGCGGGCGCAACTGGGACGAACTGGGCGGTGTCTACCTGATCGGCTACCTGCGAACGACCAACATGGAGCCCACCGTCGCCAACTGGCTTACCGGACTGTGGCAGGTGACCCGGGCCAACGGGCGTTTCGGCTCCTTCCTGCTGGGACCCTACGCCCTGGCGCTGCTGCCGCTGGGACTCCTGCCCCTGATCCGGCGCCCAACCCTGCGTCCTCTCCTCGCGCTCCTCGGCCTCAGTCTGCTTGGCTTCTACAGCATCTGGTTCATGTTGACCCACCAGACGCGCTTTCTCTTACCCGCTATGCCCTTCGCGATCCTGTTCGGCGCCGCCGGGCTGGCCTGGGTATGCGGGATCGTCCCGCGGCCGTTGCGTGTGGCCATGCTGGGCGGGTTGCTCGTGTGGCTGCTCGCGGGCGCGTGGATCTTCGATAGCCACCAGCGTGAAATGGCGCGGCGCGCCCTGCCCTACCTGCTGGGCCAGGTTGACCGCGACACCTATCTGACCAGCGTGTACGACGATTATCCGGCCTACGCCTATCTGAACCACCATCTCGCCCCCGGCGCGCGCGTCCTGCTGGCGCCGATGGACGTGCGGGGCTACTACCTGGACCCGGCCTACCTCTGGGCCAACGCCATCGGGCAACGCTACCTGCGGCTCGAACAACTGGCCGACGCCGACGCCCTCTACGCCGAGTTGCAACGCCATGGCGTCAGCCACGTATTGATCAATACCCGCTTTGTGATCCAGGACATCCCCTACCAGGAGCACATCAATGCCCTGCTGAACGGCCTGGTGGAACGTTACGGGCGCCTGCTGTACGAACGGGGGGCCTCGCGCGTCTACGCGCTCGACGGCCCGACCGCGTCCACGCCGAGGTAACCATGCACCACGACGGCGCGAAGATGGGGAGGATCTGGGAGAGCGTTGCGCCTTGCCGGGAAAGGTCTTTTGCCACCTCCGAACCCGGCCAGGCGCCGGGAAAGGCGTGGACGCGATGGTTATGAACGCCACCTCCCTGGAACGCATCGCCTGCCCCCTGTGTGGCTCGACCGGCTATCGGGAACGCTACCGCCTCCCCGATCTGGCCCTCGAACGCCCCGGCGCCTTTACCCTGGTGGAGTGCGATACGTGCGGGCTGCTCTACCAGAATCCGCGGCCAACGCTGGAAGCGATTGGCGCCTTTTATCCGCCCGAGTACGCCCCCTTCGAGGCGCCGCCCTGGGCCGATCCGCGACCGCTCCGCCGGCTGGCGCACCTCTACGGGCTGAAGAAGCGCTGGCGGATCGTCGAACGCTACGCCCCGCCCCGCCCGAGCCGGCGCGCGATCCTCGACGTAGGCTGCGCGACGGGTCTATTTCTGGCCGCGGGGAGCGATGCCTGGGAAAAGACCGGGGTGGAACTGTCGGCGCATGCCGCCGCATACGCGCGGAGCCGCTTCGGTCTCCGGGTCCACACCGGCGTGCTGGAAGACGCGCCCCTGGAGGAGCGGCGGTTCGACGTAATAACCATGTGGGACGTGCTGGAGCACCTGCACGACCCACTCGGCAGCCTGCGGCGCGCGCGGGCCCTGTTGCGGCCCGACGGGGCGCTGGTGGCCCGCGTGCCCAACCGCGCCGCCGTGGAGGCGCGCTGGTTCGGCGAGGCCTGGGCTGGCTTTGATCAGCCACGTCACATGTTCGTGCCCGATCGCGCCACGCTGACCATGCTGCTCGAACGCGCCGGCCTGCGCGTCGTGGCGCTGCCCCCGATGGGCGGCAGCTATGCTATGCTTGTGTTGAGCTGGAACTTCTGGCTCAACCGGCGCATGGACGACGGCTGGGGCCGGCGGCTCGCGCGGCGCGTGATCGACAATTTGGCAGTGCGCCTGGCGCTGCTGCCCGCCATCTGGTTCATGGAGCATCACCTGGGCATGGGCTCGTCGCTCACCGTCGTTGCCCAACCGCGATGCGAGAGATACCTGAAGCCCGCCTGACAATCCGCTCTACACCTCCGCAACTCCACGAGCCGGTCGCGTGGAGGTGAAGAGCCGTGGAGCCACGGGAATGCTCAAAACGCTCTGGAAGCACGGACGCCTGATCGGCCATAACGCTCACTGGCGCCGCATCACGCTCGTCCTGATCCTCGTGGCCAGTCTTGGCGCGGTGCTCTGGATCATCGTTCGCGACTGGTACAACCTGACGACCTACGCCTGGCGCTTCGAGTGGGTCTACCTGGCATTAAGCGGGATCGCCTACATTGGCGCGCTGGCGCTGGCAATCGCCGCCTGGATCGTCATCATGGCCGGGCTTCGCGCGCGCCTCCCCTGGAAGGAACACGGGCGCTACTTTCTTTACTCCTGGATGGCGCGACGCCTGCCAACGCCGGCGCCCTTCGTCGCCAGTCGCGTGCTGCTCTACGAGCAGGCCGGGGTGGCGCGCCGCCTGAGCCTGGCCGGCATGCTCTGGGAGCAACTGCTGCTCTTCGCCTCCGGAGGCTGGCTGGTGATTCTGCTCTTCCCGTTCACCCCCGCGCTGAGCCAGCGCCTGCCGCTGGCGCCGACGATCCTGCTGGCGGTGATCTGCGCCGGTCTGGTGTTGCAGCCGCAGGTCCTGGCCCGCGGGCTGAACTGGCTGTTGCGGCGC
>DAOTYR010000461.1:0-5670 GCA_034434655.1 Chloroflexaceae bacterium | reverse complement strand
AGCCGCAGCGCCGATGGGCATGTGCCTGAATTCATGGGCACAGCCGCCGCGCCCGCAACCGGGCCTGAGCCGCCTGCTCCCGCGCTCGAAACGAGCCCCTTGCTAGAACGTGACCAGACCATCACGGTATAGCCCTGCCCCTGGCAGGCCGGACATTCTCGAGAGGGCATAGCCCTCGATCAGGGGGATGGGGAAACCGGGTTTCCCCATCCCCTCACCCGGCGGGAGGGTTTGGGCGCGCACGGCCCTCCCAAGAGGTATGTTCATCCCGTCGGTGTGCGGCGAAGCCGCATGGACGGCTAACGTGAAGATAGTCCCTCGGAGGAGGGGTGTGGGGAAACCGGGTTTCCCCACGCCCCCGCCCGCAGGAGGGGGTGGGATGGCGTAGCCCTCGAGCAGGGGGATGGGGAAACCCGGTTTCCCCATCCCCCCACCCGGCGGGAAGGTATGGGCGGGCTGTGCTCTCCCAAGAAGTATGTGCATCCCGCGGTGCGCGGCGCGAGCCGCATGGACGGCTGCACTGGTATCAGGGGGGCTTGTATGCGCATCGAAATCCTGCATTCCGTTGAAGAAGCGCGTGCGATCCTGGAAGAGGCGGCGGCTCTGTTCCGCGTATGCTTCAACCGCGAACTTGATCGCCGTCGCTGGTCGCAACTCTATTTCCTCAACCCCTACGGCCCGCCGCTGGTCACGCTCGGCTACAGCGATGCAGGCGAACTGATCGGCTACAGCGGCATGATCCCGCAGAAACTGCTAGGTGCCGATGGACAGGAATACGACTACAGTCTGTCGATCAGTCTGATGGTCGATCCGCGGCGGCGGGAGGGCTTTGCCACGTTTTACTCCCTGTTTAGCGCGGCGACCACCGCGGCTCGAGAACGGGGCGTTCCCTTCCTCCTGGCCTTCCCGAACGCCAATTCCTACCTGTTGATCAAGCACGGCTTCGGATGGCGCGACCTGGTCGAGACCCGGCTGTACGACTGGCAGCCGGAGCAGCCGGAGCTGTCCGCCGCCACAGTGATCCCCCTGGAACGCTTTCGCCTGGGCGACGAAATCGGGCACCCCTTCGATGCCACCTACCGCCGGTGGCGCAGCTACGACTGCCCGTACCGGGCGGACCTGGTCAACAACCGCCTCGCGCTGATCTACAAGCTAACGGATGACGGAATTCTCACCATTCTTGACGCGCAGACAGATCGCCCCGACAGCGTCGCGCGCGATCTGGGCGCGCTGCTGGCCCATATCGGCGCGGCCAGGGCGCGGATGAGCGGGGTGCATGCGCAGGCATTGGGCTTCGATCTCGCCGCCCTGAGCCAGCACGGAGACTACCGGCTGCGTCTGTGCTACGCGCCCCTCACCGCTGAGCCGCCTACGATGCGCTTTAGTTTATTGCTCTCCGATGTGTTCTAGCTTTCATCGTAATGTAAGGAATGTGTAGTTCAATCAAGCCGCTGGTTGTTGCGATCCGCAGCGTTGAAGACCTGTGCAGCCAGAGTGTTTGTGGAGAGGGCTGTCCCCCAGAGCGCACCACGCCGCGATGACCATGCCCTGGGAGCGCGGGCGTCCCGCCCGCATCGCGGCTCCGCGGGCACGGTGACAGCCCCTGCCCTGACCCTCCCCCGCCGGGGGCGGGCACTCGGCTCCTCCCCCCAGCGGGGGGAGTCTGGGAGGGGGGCTGAACCTTGCGCACGATGTGCACCTCAGTGAAGGAAGCACTCCATGAATGTATTAGTGATCGCAACCCATGCCGATGACGAAGTGTTGGGCTGCGGCGGCGTGATGGCCCGCCACGCCGATATGGACAACAAGGTCCACGTGGCCGTGGTCACTCGCGGCGATCCCGCGGTCTTTCCGCCGGCCTATGTCGAAGAGATCTTTGGTGAACTCCGATTAGCGCACCAGCTTCTAGGCGGCGCCGGGATCCATTTCCTGGACTTCCCCTCGCCGCGGCTGGACACGGTGCCGGGCTACGCGCTGGCTGACGCGCTCCGGAAGCTGATCTTCCAACTGCAGGCCCAGATCGTGTACGCGCCCTACCAGGGCGATCTCCACGGCGATCACCAGGCCGTGTACCAGGCGGCCCTGGTGGCTTCGCGTCCGATCAATGGCTGCCCCGTGCGCCGCCTGCTCTGCTATGAGACCCTGTCGGAGACCGATAGGGCCTCCCCATTCGGGAACAGCACCTTTACGCCGACGGTCTTCGTGGATATCTCGGATTATCTGGAGCGCAAATTGCAGGCCATGCAGTGCTATCGCACCCAACTCAAGGCTCCACCGCACTCCCGCTCGCTCCAATCGCTGGAGGCACTGGCCCGTCTGCGCGGCGGCACCGTCAGCATGGCCGCGGCTGAGGCATTTATGCTGGTTCGCGAGATCATCTAGGGCCCCGGGCCGGATGGAACCGGCAGGCGCGCATGAGCGCGGCGCCTGTGACCGACCAGGGTTGCCAGTACGGAGGTAAGCTCATGTCTCAGCGCCCGCTTATCGTGGTTGGCAGCGGCGGTTTTAGCAAAGATGTCGTCTGGGCCATTCAGAACGCCAATGCGGCCCGCGCGGCCTACACCCTCCTGGGCTTCTGCGATGACGACCCCGCCAAACAAGGACAGATGATTATGGGCTACCCGGTGCTCGGCGCTCCGGAAGCGGTGGCAGCGACCCCTGGCGAGCCGCCCTGCTTCATCTGCTCGATTGGCGACAATACGGCCAGACAACGGGTCGTGGCGCGGGTGCTCGAGTTAGGCTGGACCCCGGTGACGATCATTGACCCCTCGGTGATGATCGGCGAGGAGGTCGAGATCGGCCACGGCGCCTATATCGGCGCGCGGGCCATTCTCTCGCCCAGAGCGCGCATCGGCAACTATGTGCTGATCAACAACCACACCACCATCGGGCACGACTGTGTCATAGAAGATTTCGCCCAGGTCGCCCCCGGCGGGCGGGTATCTGGCTTCAGCGTGCTCAAGGAAGGCGCCTTGCTCGGGGCCAATGCCGTGATTGCCCAGGGACGCACCCTTGGCCGTTACGCTACCCTGGGCGCCAGTTCCTTCGCCATGCTGAACGTCCCCGATGGGGCCACCGCGATCGGTGTTCCGGCGCGGGTAGCTTTTCATCGCTAAGTGCCAGGCCGCGCAGCGAAACCATGCCCAGAGGACAGGCCCCGAAAGGCGAAGCATTGGCGCAGCCAGTGCTTCGGCCCCACAAAATGACCGAAAGGAGTTACGTATGACCCGCGCAGAGTTGCGACGCATTGTGGCCGATGTGCTGGAAGTGGATCCGGAGTTGTTGCAGAGCGATACCGAATTGACGCAGATCGAGACCTTCACCTCGGTGGCTGTCCTGACGCTGATGATTGAACTGGACATGCAGGCCGGGGTCAAGATGCTGCCCGAAGAGGCGAGCAAGTTGCGCCTGTACGGCGACATCGAAGCCGTGGTCGAACGGCACGGCGTTACGCTCAGCGCTTGATGGGCAGCCCGGGCCTGGTCCGGCGCGCGGGGAAACTTGCGTTCCCCGGGGTTCCCACCGGCAGGCGGGGGGATGAAGGAACCTCATGGTCCCCATCGCCACATCCTTACCATCGTTCACGCCCATGCTACCGTTGGCAGGGCGCTGGGAGGCGCAGCCTCCCCGCACCCCCGTTTCGGATAGCCTCATGAGGACGGAATAGTCCAATGAACTCAGCAATTACAGCCGTGCACTACTGTGTGCCGCGCCAGCGTCTGACACACAATGAACTGGTCGAGCGTTTCGGCGCGCAGCACATGGAGTCGATCTTGAAAATGTCGGGGATCCGCGAGCGGCGCGTGGTGGCGCCGGGCGAAACGGCCGCCGACCTGGCCTATTGGGCCGCGCGACGTCTGCTCGATGATCGGCAGCTTGACCCGGCAAGCATCGATCTACTGATCTTCGCCTCTCAGACCGGCGATTACCAGGTGCCGGCAACCGCGTGCGTGCTCCACGAGCGTCTGGGCCTGAGCCAGAACTGCGCCGCCTTCGATATCGGGATGGGCTGCTCCAGTTATCCCTACAGCCTGAGCGTGGCCCACAGTATGCTGGTGGCCGGGGTGGCGCGCCGGGCCCTGGTGCTGGTTGCCGAAGCCCTCACGCCCTACATTCACCCCCAGGATCGCGCCCTGGTCCCTCTCTTCGGCGATGGAGCCGCGGCAACCCTGCTCGAACCCACCCCCGGTCCCGGCGGCTTCCTGGGCTTCCTCCTGGGGACGGACGGCAGTGGCTACCGCAGCATCATGATCCCCGCCTCGGGGGCGCGCATGCCTCGCACTGCCGAGACGCGCATCGAACATACCGACGAGACCGGCATTGTCCGCACCCAGGAGCACCTGCATATGGACGGCCCGGCGGTCTTCTTCTTCTCGGTTCAGCATATTCCGAAGGTGATCAGGCTAGCATTGGAGCGTTTCCAGTGTACACTTGATGAGGTTGATCTGGTTTTGCTCCACCAGGCCAACAAGACCATGGTTGATCAGATCTACCGGGTGCTCAAGGTTCCGCCGGAGAAACGTTTTTCCTGGATGGAAGAACTCGGCAACACCTCGGGCGCGTCAACCGCCATCCTGCTGGCCGAGGCGGCGCGCCAGGGCAGGCTCCAGCCGGGGATGCGCGTGCTGCTCGCCGCCTTCGGCAATGGCCTGTCCTGGGGTGTTACGGCCTTCGAGTGGAACGAGCGCGCCGCGGTCGTCGAGGCGCCAATCGAGCCGGGCACGGCGAACGAGTAACCCATGCGTATCGCGACGGGAATCGACCTGACCGACATCGCCCCCTTCGCCCGCTTGCTCGACCGGCACGGCGGAAGGTTCCTCGACCGCGTCTACACCCCGCGTGAGCAGGAGCGCTGTGGTCAGGATGTAACGCTGCTGGCCTGTCTCTTCGCCGCGAAGGAAGCGGTCGCCAAGGTGCTGGGAACCGGATTGAACTACCTGGCGCCCACCGGGGTCGATCTCCGCGAGATGGAAATTATTGCCGACGGACCCCGCGGGCCGGCGTGGGTGCGCCTGCACGGCGCTGCCCGCACTCGCGCCGCTGCGCTGGAGCTACGCGAGTGGTCCGTAAGCCTGGCCCACTCGCGCACCTACGCGCTGGCCATGGCTATCGCCTGGTCAGGCATAGGGGAGGCTGAGAGGGCCAGTCCCTCCCAGGAAACCTCTTGTTCAACCCAATGGTGCGCGGCGTAGCCGCACAAACAGAAGGGACAACCGACCAGATGGAACCGCAACGTGTCGCGCTGGTAACTGGCAGTCGCAAGGGGCTGGGCAAGTTCCTTGCCGAACAGTTGCTTGCCCGCGGCTATCAGGTGGTGGGATGCAGCCGCGAGCCTGCCGACTGGGAGTGCGAAGGCTACTGGCACCTCTGCGCCGATGTTAGCGACGAGCAGCAGGTGCAACGCTTGATGAGCCAGATCCGCCAGCGCTTCGGGAGACTCGACATAACCATCAACAATGCCGGTGTCGCTTCGATGAACCACGCCCTGCTGATCCCCGCCGCCACTGTGAACCAGGTGATGGAGATCAATGTGCGGGGCACCTTCCTGGTGTCGCGTGAGAGTGCCCGGTTGATGCGCAAGCATCAATATGGACGGATCGTCAATCTGACCACCGTCGCCGTTCCCCTGTCGCTGGAAGGCGAGTCGATTTACGTCGCTTCAAAGAGCGC
>DAOTYR010000460.1:0-1995 GCA_034434655.1 Chloroflexaceae bacterium | reverse complement strand
AGCCGCAGCGCCGATGGGCATGTGCCTGAATTCATGGGCACAGCCGCCGCGCCCGCAACCGGGCCTGAGCCGCCTGCTCCCGCGCTCGAAACGAGCCCCTTGCTAGAACGTGACCAGACCATCACGGTATAGCCCTGTCCGTGGCGGGCCGGACATTCTCGAGAGGGCGTAGCCCTCGAGCAGGGAGATGGGGAAACCCGGTTTCCCCACGCCCCCGCCTGCGGGAGGGTTTGGGAGGGCTACGCCCTCCCAAGAATTATGTTCATCCCGTCGGTGTACGGCGGAGCCGCATGGACGGCTTATTTGAAAAGTTTCGGGACTTGCCTTCTAGCCGCTCGCCGGGGCGGTGGAGCGCTGCCCGCGGGCCTGGCGCCGTATCTGGCGGCGCGTTCGGGCGGTGTATGGGAAGGGAGGAACATCGGGGAGGGAAAGATGCTCATCCGTCTGGCGATCGCCTGGATGCTGGGGATCGTTGCCGCGGAGCAGGCCCGCCCCCCGGCGGGATGGCTCTGGGCCGGAGCCGGGGCGGGGTTGCTCGCGGCGCTGGCCCTGGGCCGCGCCCGGCGCCGCCGGGCGCGCCTGGCGGCCCTGATGCTGCTGTGCGCCGCGCTGGGCGGGTTGCGCTACCTGGGCACGCTGCCAATCCCCGGCCCGCAGAGCGTCGCCAGCCTGCTCGAGCGGGGCGAGGTGACGCTCACCGGCAGCGTGGCCGGCGAGCCGCGCCGGAGCGAGGAGCAGCAGCGCGTGACGCTGCGCGTCGAGACGGCCACAGTTGAGGGGCGGACGGGGGCCTACGAGGGCCTGGTCCTCGTGGTGTTGCCGCCCTACCCGGCCTACGCCTACGGCGATCGGCTCATGGTTCGCGGCGCACTGCGCCGCCCCCGCGCCGCCGAACGACCCGGCGAGTTCGATTACCGGGCCTACCTGGCTCACCGGGGCATCTTTGTGATGCTGACCGAGCCGGAAGAGGCGCGCCGGCTGCCCGGCAGGCGCGGTCTGGCGCCGCTGGCGGCGGTGCTGGCCTTTCGCGCCCATTGCCAGGCGGTGCTGCTGCGAGTCCTGCCCGAACCCCAGGCCGCTCTGGCCATCGGCGTGGTGCTCGGCATCCAATCGAGCATTCCCGACGAGGTGTACCAGACCTTTTCGATCACCGGCACGAGCCACATTCTGGTGGTCTCAGGATGGAACTTCACCATCGTCGCGGGCATGCTGGGGGCGCTGGCGACGCGGCTGCGGCTGGGGCGCGGGGCGACGCTGGGGCTGGCGCTGGGGGTGATGTGGGTCTACGCCATCTTTACGGGCGCCTCGGCGGCCGTGCTCCGGGCGGCCGCGATGGCGAGCCTGGCGGCCGTGGCCCGCGCCACCGACCGCAGCAGCGAGCCATGGCACCTGCTCCTCGGCGCCTGCTGGCTGATCACCCTGGCGGACCCGCACACGCTCTGGGATGTGGGCTTCCAACTCTCGGCGCTGGCGACGGCCAGCCTCTTCGCCTACGGCGCGCCGGTGGCAGCATGGTTCAACCGGCGCCGGCCCTTCAACTGGCCGGCGCTGGCGCCGGTGACGGAGGCCCTGGTCGCCACCTTCGCGGCGCAGGTGCTCACCCTGCCGCTGATCCTCTACACCTTTGGCAATCTCTCGCTGGTGGCGCCGCTGGCCAATGTGATCATCGTGCCGGTGGTGCCCTTCGCGATGGGCCTGGGGGCGATGGCGCTGCTCGGCGGCCTGGTATGGCTGCCACTGGGGCAATGGCTGGCGCTGGCGGCCTGGCTGCCGCTGACGTGGATCGCCGAAGGGGCGCGTCTCCTGGCCGCGCCGGGCTGGGCCAGCGTGCAGGCGCCGCCGTTTCCGCTCTGGATCCTCGTGGTCTGGTACGCGCTGATTGTCCTGCACTGGTGGAGCATGCAGAGGGTTTCGCCCTCCGGCACCTTCCCCGGCGAGAACTAGCACTACTTGCTGATGCAACATTTCAAGATGTTAGCACAGTATATTTCTAAC
>DAOTYR010000459.1:0-2072 GCA_034434655.1 Chloroflexaceae bacterium | reverse complement strand
CCGGTCAGATCCTCTGGATGGCTGAAGAACACCAGTTTATTGTTGGGGCTACGTCCGCGCCACTTGCCTTTACTCTCGCCCTCTACGAGCACTTCAACCGTCTGGCCGAGGAACTGGGCGTTGCGTTCGGTGGCGATGCGTTCCTGAAGGCGCTCCAGTTCGCGGCGGCGGCGCTCTTTTTCCTCCTCGGGCACGGCCAGCGCCGGGTCCTGCTCCTGTTCGGCGGCGAGGGTGCCGGGGCGGGCCGAGAAGGCGGCGATGTGCACCTTATCGAAGCGGATCTCATCGCAGAGGGCCAGGGTCGCCTCAAAGTCGGCGCGGGTCTCGCCGGGATGGCCGACGATAATATCGGTGGTCAGGGAGACGTGGGGGATCGCCGCGCGGATGTTGCCGATGAGGGCGCGGTAGCGCGCCACGGTATAGCCGCGGCGCATCAGCTTCAGCACCCGGTCGGAGCCGGCCTGCACCGGCAGGTTGATGTCGGGCATGCAGCGGGGCAGCCGGGCGACGGTGGCAATCAGGCGGTCGGTCATCCAGGCCGGGTGCGAGGTGAGGAAGCGGAGCCGTTGGAGGCCCGGGATGGCGTGGACGGCTTCGAGCAGATCGGCGAGCTGGGGGCGGCCGGGGAGATCGTGGCCCCAGGAGTCAACGATCTGGCCCAGGAGCGTAATCTCGCGGGCGCCGCGGGCGACAATCCGGGCGCACTCCTCGACGATCGCTTCGAGGGGACGGGAGCGTTCGCGGCCCCGGCGCAAGGGAATGACGCAGTAGGCGCACGTCATGTTGCAGCCGTACTGGATGGGCACATGCACCGAGACGGGCGGATGGACCCAGGAGGCCACGGGCAGGGCCGGTTCATCGAGCGTATAGATCGGATTGGGCGCCAGGGCGACCACCGCATCCACCGCCGAGGGCGAGACGAAGTGATCGACCATGGGCAGGCGCTGCTCGAAGATCGAGCGATTATCGGGGCCGACCATGCAGCCCCAGAGCACCACGCGGGTATCGGGCCACGCGCGTTTCACGCGCACCAGTTCGCCGAGCTTGCCCAGAATGCGCTCCTCGGCGCTCTCGCGAACGCTGCACGAATTGAGCACGATAAAACTGGCCTCTTCGGGGCGCGCGGCGGGGCTGTAGCCAACGGCCTGCAGCGCGGCCTCCAGGCGCTCGGAGTCAGAGACGTTCATCTGGCAGCCCACCGTCCACACATAATAGCGCCGCGAGCGGGGCGTTGCGTCGCGGTCGGGGCGGGTGGCGGGGGCGTCAACGAAGAGCATGTTCTGCATTGCTGCTTCCGCTACGTTATCGGTTCGCGGGCGCCCTACGGCAAGCAGGGAATGGGAGCCGCGGGCGCCCAGAAGAAAACCTTTTTCCTTGCCTTACCAGACAATCACCGGCAGACCGTGCTGGATGCTGGTTTCAGCGGCGGTGCGCAGCAATTCCAGACAGCGAAAGGCCTGGGTATTGGGCTTGACGCCAGCCTTCACGAGCATAGGCGCCAGTTCCGCCAGTTCCGCCTGCAAGCGATAGGACGAGCCAAAGAAGGCGCTATCTTCCTCGCCATCTTCGTTCTCGAAATTGAGCCAGATCGGGCGCTCGAAATCGACAGGGAGATAGTAACTGTTGATGCCTTGTAGATTGATCAAGTGACTGAAACGTGTTTGGGCCAGATCATCCCAGACATCGGTCACGGCGCGATCGAGTTCTTCGTTGATCACCGGGCCATCTTCGAGCACCTCGGCGACATCATCGCCGCGTTCGAGGTGCGCGGCGAGGCGCGACAACTGGTAGAGCGCGCCCATGTTCTCGAGCCCGCCCTCCCAGACCTGTGTGCCAGGCTGGTTGAGCAGGTCAATATCAATGCCCTCGTCGCGCAACTGGTCCTGCACGGCGGAGACCGACTCATACTCTTCTTCATACGCGGCGCGATCCTCGTCCGGGCGCACCGTAATCAACGAGCCGACGGCGAAGTCTAGCTCGGTAGGTTGCTCGTAGGCGCTCATCGCTTCTCCTTAAGTTGAGCGTGCTGACAAGGTTCAGAACTGCCGTCCATGCAGCGCAACCAGGTCTTT
>DAOTYR010000458.1:0-5152 GCA_034434655.1 Chloroflexaceae bacterium | reverse complement strand
TACGCCTGGCGCCTGGTGAGCGGGATCTTCTTCGGCCCGGCGGCGCCCCGAACGAAGGCCCATATCCACGACGCCCCCATCGGCATGCTCGTCGCGCCGGGGGTGCTGACGCTGCTCTCGGTGATCCTGCCCCTGGGCCTGTTGCCGGGGGTCTCGGCGTTGCTCCAGCCGGCGGTCATGGCCATCGCGGGCGAGCCTGAAGAGGTCAGTCTGCACCTGGTGCCCTCCGCGTTGAGCCTGCCGGTGGTGCTGAGCCTGGTTGCCATCGGCAGCGGGGCCGCCCTGACCCGCTTCGTGAAGCAGATCAGCGCCGCGCCCTCGCCGCTCCCGATCTGGTTGGACGGCGACCGGATCTACGACGCGGCCATCAGCGGGGTGCTGAACGGCACGACGGTCTTCACCCGGGCGGTGCAGAATGGCCGGCTGCGGAACTACATCCGCTACTCCTTGCTGGCGCTCCTGGCGGTCATCCTCACCCCGCTGGCGCTGTTCGCCCTCGGCAACGCGCCCGCACCCGATCTGTCCAATGTCACCCTGCCAGAGATCGTGACGGCCTTGCTCGTGCCTCTGGCGATTGTGGGGACGATTCGCGCCCGCTCGCGGCTGGGGGCGATCATCGTGACAGGGGTCGTGGGAGCGATGGTCTCGTTCATGTTCGTCATCTACAGCGGTCCTGACCTGGCGCTGACCCAACTCCTGGTCGAGGTGATCTCGACGGTCTTCTTTCTGCTGGTGTTCGCGGTGCTGCCGGCCTCGTTCCAGCGCCTGTCATCTTCCGCTACGCGGGTGCGCGATGCGGTGATCGCCCTGGGCATCGGCGCGACGATGGCGGCCTTTACCTGGATCGCAGCGAGCAGCGCGTTGTTTCCACCGATCAGCGCCGTGTTCAAGGCCGAGGCCCTGGCGGAGGGCAAGGGCGAAAACGTGGTCAATGTGATCCTGGTGGACTTCCGCGGCTTTGATACGATGGGCGAGATCACGGTGCTCTTTATCGCCCTGCTGGGCACCTACGCTATGCTGCGCTTGCGGCCCGAGTCCGATCCCACGATCGCCGAGATGCGCGGCAAGACGGGGCCGGAAGCATTCGCCCTGGGGCGACGGGGCCGCCGCGAGATGGGCGTCCCCGCTCGTGACCTGCGCGAGAACGGGCAGGACGGGGCAGGCGCGCCGGCGCCGGTGGGGCAGGCGGGGGATGGCCAGGACGAGCAGTGAGGGGTTCATGTACGAGTCGATGATTCTCCGCACGATTGCCCGGGTGATGCTGCCGCTCCTGTTGCTGCTTTCGCTATTCATGGTGGTGCGGGGGCACCATCTGCCGGGCGGGGGCTTTGTAGGCGGGTTGCTGGCCTCGGCGGCGATCATTCTGCAGATCGTGGCCTTCGGCCCCGACTATGCGCGCGAGATCGTGCCGGTCAACTATCTGCGCGTGGCGGCGATCGGGGTTGGTTCCGCCGCGTGCTGGGGACTGCTGGCGCTGATCCAGGGCGAGCCGTTCATGGCCGCCCGCTGGCTGGATACGCCGATCCCGGGCATTGGCAAGCTCGGCACACCGGTGATGTTCGACATTGGCGTCTACCTGACCGTCATCGGCGTGACGACGCAACTGGCCCTGGTGCTTGCCGAAGAGCCAGGCCTCTACCCGCTGCGGCGCTCGCCTCCTTCCCCGACGGAGCCGGTGGCGCCCGAGGCGTGAGGGGGCGCAGTGGAGGTGTGGAGGTGTGGAGGTGTGGAGGTGATGCTCATCCCCGTCTTGCTACACCTGGCCAGGGGATGGGTGAGGACCCGAATGAGCGATCTTCACAATCAGCCATCTATGCGGCTCGCGCCGCACATCGACGGATGAACATGCTTCCTGGGAGGGCTGCGCCCCCCAAACCCTCCCACCGGGTGGGGGGAGGGGGAACCCTGGTTTCCCCATATCCCCCTGCTTGAGGGCTGCGCTCTCCTACGCCTTCCTGCGGGTCTGGGCGTGGGGAAACCGGGTTTCCCCATCCCCCCTCTCTGAGAGGGTATGTTCACGTTAGGAGTGACGATCCTATGACCTTCATCCTCTCCCTGGTGGTCGGGACACTGTTCGCGGGGGCCGCGTATCTGATGCTGCGCCGAAGCCTGGTCAAGTTGATCCTGGGCCTGGTGCTGCTCAGCCACGGCACTAACCTGTTGCTCTTCCTGATGGGTGACGGCGTAGTCAAGGGCATGCCGCCCTTCGTGGACGAGGCCACCGGCGTCACGCCGACCGTGGCCGCCGACCCGTTGAACCAGGCGCTGATCCTGACTGCGATCGTGATCAATTTCGGCTTCACCGCCTTTATCCTCTCCCTGGCCTACCGGGCCAACCAGGCAGTGAACAGTGACGACCTCGATGATATGGTCGAGACTGACCGGCTGTAGAACGCGCATATGGCCAACCACCTCTTTTTTCCCCTGCTCGTCCCGCTGTTCAGCGCGGTCCTGGCAACCCTGGTGGGCCAGCGGCGGGTGATCGCCCGCTCAATCGCGCTGGCCGCCGTGCTCTTCGACCTGGGCTACAGCATCTGGCTGCTGTTCGCGGTGGGCGCGGCGGGGCGTCTGGTGACCCAGGCGGACGATTTCGCCGCGCCGTTCGGCATCTCGCTGGTGGCCGACGGGTTGAGCGCGATTATGCTCACGCTCACCTCGATCATGATGCTGGTAACGGTGCTCTATAGCTTCAGCACCGTTAGCCCCTACCGCGAACGTTACTACTACTACCCGCTGCTGCTGCTGCTGCTGTTCGGCTGCGGCGGAGCCTTCCTCACCGGCGACCTGTTCAACCTCTACGTCTGGTTCGAGGTGTTGCTGGTAGCGTCGTTTGGTTTGATGACCCTGGGCGGCGAGCGCGGCCAGTTGGAGGGAGGCCTGAAGTACGTGGTGCTGAACCTCATGGGGAGCACCAGTTTCCTGATCGGCGCGGGGTTGCTCTATGGGGTGGCGGGCACGCTGAACATGGCCCACCTGGCCGAGCGCCTGGGTTCCCTGCAACAACCCGGCATCGTCACAGCGGTAGCCGGTTTCTTTCTCTTCGCCTACAGCAGCAAGGCGGGGTTGGTGCCGGTCTTCTTCTGGCTGCCGACGAGCTACCACACCCCGACCCTCGCGGTGAGCGCCCTCTTCAGCGGCCTGCTCACCAAGGTGGGGATCTACGCCCTCTACCGGGTCTTCGGCACGGTGTTCCAGCGGGAACTGGAGCGCTACGGCACGCTCATCCTGGTGATTGCGGCGCTGACCATGGTGATCGGGGTGATGGGCGCGATGGCCCAGGTGAACGTGCGGCGTATCCTGTCGTTTCACATCATCAGCCAGGTAGGCTACATGATCATGGGGCTGGGGCTGGTGGGTGTGGCGGGCCTGGCGGCCGGCATCCTGTACATGGTTCACCACATCGTGGTGAAAACGGCCCTGTTCATGATCGGCGGCACGGCGGAGTACCTGGCGGGCACCGGCGAACTGAAGCAGATGGGCGGCATGGCCCGGCGCGAGCCGATCCTGGCCGGTCTCTGGCTCCTGGCCAGTTTCTCGCTGGCCGGACTGCCGCCGCTGAGCGGCTTCTTTGGCAAACTGGGCCTGATCCAGGTCGGTCTGAACCAGGGGCAATGGCTGATGGTAGGCGTCGCCGCGGCGGTGAGTCTTTTCACGCTCTTCTCGATGTTGAAGATCTGGAACGAAGTGTTCTGGAAACAGGCCTATGCCGAGCAGCCGGCCACGCCGCGGGCCTCGGCCCTGCTGATCGCCCCGAGCGCGCTGCTGGTGGCCCTGAGCATCGCCATTGGCTTTGGGGCCAGCCCCGTGTTGCAGTACAGCCGCTACGCGGCCGAGCAGGTGTTCAATACGCAGAGCCTGGTCCAGGATATCTGCGGCCCCGCCGGCTGCGATGCGGTTACCTCGACGGCGAATGGCCAGTGACAGGGGATGGGAGGGCGTAGCCCTCCTGGGAACAACCGCTGTGCATCCCGTTGGTGTGGAGCAGGGGTCAGGGAAAATCAGGTTTCTCCTGAGCCTCACCCGGTGGGAGGGCCGCGCCCTCCCAGGAACAACCTTTGTGCATTCCCGCTGGTGCGCGGCGTCGCCGCATGGACGGCCGCTGTCATCAGGCCAAAAGGAGCCTCTATGCTCGGGTTGAATCTGCTGCTGGCGCTGGCCTGGGTCATGGTCAATGGCTCGTACCACCCGGCCGACTGGATCGTCGGGTTCATCTTCAGCTTCCTGGTGCTGCGGCTGGCATGGCCGACCTTCTCGAACGAGCCGTTCAGCTTCCGAACCTACTTCCGCTTCTGGTCGCGCAACCCGCTCCGGGCGCTGTGGCGCTGGCTGGGCTTTATCGGCTTCGGCTTCGTCGAGATTGTGAAAGCAAACATTACCGTTGCCCGCACGGTGCTTTCGCCGAAGATGGACCTGCAACCGGGGATCGTGGCCATTCCGCTGGATCTCAAGAGCGACGAGGGGATCACCACCCTGGCGAACCTGATCACCCTCACTCCGGGCACGGTCAGCCTGGATGTGTCGAGCGATCGCAAGACGCTGTACATTCATGCCTTCGACGCCCGCGATGCCGAGGGACTGCGCCGCGCGACGAAGGAGGCCTACGAGCGCCGCGTGATGGAGTTGCTGCCATGAGCCCGTTCCAACTGACGATGACCGTTTTGATGGGGATCCTCAGCTTATCGCTGGGCGCCACGTTCTGGCGGTTGTTGCGCGGGCCGAGCATTCCCGATCGGGCGGTTGCCTTCGATATGATTATGACCCACCTGGTCGGGCTGATCGCGATGTTCGTGGTGCAGTTCCGCCAGCCGATCCTGATTGACGCGGTGATCGTGGTCTCGGTGCTGGGCTTTCTGGGCACGGTGGCCCTGGCCCGCTACATCGAAGATGGGAGGAACTGATGAGCCTGGTGGAACTGATCACGGCGCTGCTCATGAGCATCGGTGTATTCTTTGTCGTCGTTTCGTCCGTCGGGCTGATGCGCCTGCCGGACCTGTACACGCGCGTTCATGCCGCGGGCAAAGCCGGCACGCTGGGCATCATCGGCGTGTTGCTGGGGGTGGGCGCTTACTACATCACCTCGATTCCCATCGTCATCAAGATGATGGCGATGATCGCGTTCTTCTTTCTCACCGCCCCTGTGGCCACGCATATG
>DAOTYR010000457.1:0-3847 GCA_034434655.1 Chloroflexaceae bacterium | reverse complement strand
CCTGCCCCCACCCTCCTACCGGGTGGGGGAAGATGGGGAAACCCGATGTCCCCAGACCCCTGCTCGAGCCGCAGTACGTTGCAACGAAGGGGCCTGCCCTCTCCCCAGATCTCCCCCGCCGCGGGCGGTAACGCGGCGCCTCCCCCCAGCGGGGGGAGGTTAGGAGGGGGGGTCAGCGCCGCATGCGCGTAGGCCCCATTCGCGGGGCGCACAACGCCCGATGCAAACGGCCCGCCCTCGTCGCGTCTCCGCGGGCAAGGTGACTGCCCCCCCTCCCCAGCCCTCCCCCCGCTGGGGGGAGGGAGTCCGGCTCCCCCCCCCGCGGGGGGAGGTGAGGAGGGGGGTTCAGCGCCGCATGCGCGTAGGTGAGCAGCTTATGTTCACGTTAGGCTTCAGCTCCACAGCTCCACAGAACCGGTCCGTGGAGCTAACGTGAAAATATGCTGCTGGGGCAGGGGCATGGGGAAACCGGGTTTCCCCATGCCCCCACCCGCGGGAGGGTTTGGGAGGGCTGCGCCCTCCCAAGAATAACTTTATGTTCATTGCGGCGTTGTGCGGCGGAGCCGCATGGAGGACTGTGGAGGTGCAGAACGCGGGCCAGAGCGGATGCAATTCTGAAAACTCATTTATTCGCCCCCACGGGTGTATGCATTGCAACAAGGGAACCCCATGCACACCAGTTTTGCCACCACCACTCGCGGCCTGCGCCGCGACAGCCCGCCGATGCGCCTCTTCGAGAAGGCCAAGCGCCTCGGGGTCTGGAACCCCAGCGCGATCGATCTCTCGCGCGACGCCGCCGACTGGAGGCGCCTCAGCGAGCCTGAGCGCGACCTCCTGCTGCGCCTGACCGCCCTCTTCCAGGCCGGCGAAGAGGCCGTGACCCTCGATTTGCTGCCGCTGGTGCAGGCGGTGGCCCGCGAGGGCCGGGTCGAGGAGGAACTGTTTCTGACCACCTTCCTCTTCGAGGAGGCCAAGCATACCGACTTCTTCGCCCGCTTCCTCGACGAGGTCGCCGCGACCGATCACGCCCTGAGCCGCTACCACACTCCCAGTTTTCGCGCGCTGATCTACGAGGCCCTGCCCGCGGCGATGGGCCGCCTGGCCACCGACGCCTCACCCCTGGCTCAGGCCGAGGCGGCCCTCACCTACAACATGATCGTCGAAGGCGTGCTCGCCGAGACCGGCTACCACGCCTACTTCACCATGCTCGAAGCCAATGATCTGCTGCCCGGCACCCGCGAAGGCATCCGGCTCCTCAAGCAGGACGAGTCGCGCCACATCGCCTATGGCGTCTACCTGCTCTCGCGGCTCATCGCCGCCGATGATGCCCTCTGGGCGCCCATCGAAGCGCGCATGAGCGAATTGCTGCTCCATGCCATGGGTGTAATTGACGAGGCCTTTCAATGCTACGAGGTGATGCCCTTCAACCTCCAGATGGAGACCTTCTCGACCTACGCCCTGGCCCAGTTCCAGAAGCGTCTCGAGCGTCTGGAGAGCGCCCGCGGCAAGAGTCTCGCCGAGATCGAGCGCGTAACCGCCCGCGTGATCGCCGAGGATGATGGATAACACTGGGGGAACCAGGTTCCCGCATACCCCCACCCGGTGGGAGGGTGTGGGCGGGCGCCGCCCCTCCAAGAAATGAGTGCGGCGCAGGCGCGTGGACGGCTGGTGTGACAGCGCGGGTCACACCTCCTCCTCTGAGACTTCCGCGGGCGGGGTGGCCGACTTCTGGCGCAGGAGGCGCCGCTGGTCGGCCTCACGGCGCCGGGCGGCGCGGCGGCGCGGGCGCGCCCGCAACAACGCGCCAAGGCCCAGCAACGCCACCCCCAGCACCAGCAGCAACCCCGGCGGTACACCTGCGCCACCTGCCGCCGTCACGGGCAGGGTAACCGGCACTACCGCCACGACATCGGCGGGGGCAGGCGGTTCAGGCACAGGCGTCGCGACGGGCGGCGCCGCGGTGGGGACCGGCGGCGCCTCGCTGGTGAAGAAGAGATGCACCACGACCGTGTCGCCATTCCCCACAGCAATCTCCTGCGGGGGCTGGGCCGGCCGCCCTTCGCCATCCCGCAGTCTCAAGCTCAAATTGTAAAAGCCGCTCACCACCCAGCGGTCGTAGTTGCCATTCTCGTCACTGATCACTGTCGAGTCGCCGATCACCACCAGTTTGCCCGGCGCCGGGGCGCCGGTGCGCAGATCGATGACCGTTCCCGTCACCCGCCCATAGGGGATCGGGGTGGGCGCGGGCAGACCGCCCTCCGGGGGAGCGGTCGGGTCCAATGGCGGGCGCGGCGAGGGTTGCAGCGCCGGCCCCGCCACCACCGACACCGGTGTGGGAACCACCACCATGCCCAGCATCAACAGGATCGCGCCACAGAGCATCAGCGTTACACTGGCAATTTGACGTCGCATACCAAACCTCCTGAAACAACGGTTGGGCCGGGTTTCCCACGGCCCTGCCTGCCAGACCCCTGCAAAACCACCGCGGTGGCAGGGCCGACGCACCGGCTGCGCCGGTGCGTCGGCCCTCCTGTCCGCACCCGTATCAGCGATCGACCTCGACGGTCAACTGCCGCTCAGCGCGGTTGTTGTCCTCGTTCTCCTCGACAATCGCGCCGCGGGGATCGCGGGCCGCGCCGCTGCTGTCGCGGTTCCAGCTATCCACGTAGGCGTAGAGGCTGTACGACCCGTTCTCGAAGAACCCGTCCCAGAGCGTGTACCGCGACTGGTAGCCGTTGGGATTGTCCGCGCTCTGCGGCGTGCTGGTGAAGGTCACGCTCTCACCCGGACGCAGGGTGCCCGCGTAGAACCAGGCGATACCCCGGCAGTTCCGGTCGCGGCAGAGCTCGTTCCACGGCTGGTTCACCGTTGGCGCCTCGCGCGGGTTGATGTAGAAGTCCACCCAGAAGTTCGAGGCCGGCCCGCGACCGCGGTTGGTTACCGTCACGTTGACGGCAGCCGGGCTGAACGCCCTCGGATTGGGCG
The DNA here is from genome assembly GCA_034434655.1 of Chloroflexaceae bacterium. Classification (GTDB taxonomy): domain Bacteria; phylum Chloroflexota; class Chloroflexia; order Chloroflexales; family Chloroflexaceae; genus JACAEO01. The sequence continues at coordinate 862 of DAOTYR010000457.1, read as the reverse complement.
GCACAACCTCGAAGCTGACCACCAGATCCGGCTCCACCGGGCGGTCATTCACAACCGGCAGCAACACCACCGCCCGCTCCACCGTCAGTGAAACGGTGGCCGTCGCCGTAGCGCCCTGTCCATCGCTGACAGTATAGCTGAAACTGTCGGCGCCAGTGTAATTGGGGTTCGGGGTGTAACGCACGGCGGCCCCATTCTCGATGATCTGCACCGTGCCGTTCGTGGGCGACGATACGGCGGTGATCGTCATCGGATCGCCATCCGGCTCACTATCATTCGCCAGGACCGGCAGGCGCCTGGGCGTGTTGATAATCACCTGGAAGGCGTCATTGGCCACAGTGGGCATCCGGTTAAAGTTGATCGGCTTCGTCACCGGCGCACTGTTGCCGCCTGCCCCATCGCTGACAATGAACGTCGCCGTGCGCTGCCCGCTGGTTGTGACGCCGGTAGCCACATTGGCGAAGGTCACTGCCCGCACCACCGCCTCGACCGCCGTCAGGGTGGCATTGGTGTTGAACGTCACCACCAGCGGCGTGCCGCTACCACCGCTCACGCTGCCGATCACCACACCGCCATAGCGGACCTGGGCGCCGGTGCGTCCGACCTGACCAGGACCATTACCCTGGTTCTCGATGCCCAACTGGTCATCGGATGCGCCGCCCGTGAGGCTGACCGTCAGGGTGCCGCCATTGAAGACCGGCGTGTCGGGATCGGTCAACGTCGCGTTGGGATCCAGCGCCACCGGCGGCTGGCCCTGGCTGTAGGCAACCGCTCCAGGCGTGAGCGTTAGCACCGGATTATCATTCTCCGGCGTGATCGTGATCGTGAAGGTTGCGACCGGCAGGGTGGTGAAACCATCGCT
>DAOTYR010000456.1:0-2496 GCA_034434655.1 Chloroflexaceae bacterium | reverse complement strand
ACCTACGGGAGGGTCTGGGAGGGCTGCGCCCTCCCAGGAACAACCTTTTTTCATCCCCTTGGTGCGCGGCGGAGTCGCATGGACGGCTGAGGTGACCATCGTTCGCAGGGTTCAGCCCCCCTCCCAGCCTCCCCCCGCTGGGGGGAGGCGCCGGGTTCCCGCCCCCGGCGGGGGGAGGGCTGGGGAGGGGGGCCGTCACCGTGCCCGCGGAGACGCGACGAGGGCGGGACGCCCGCGCTCCCGGGAGCAATGCCAAAACTTACGAAGAAGTTCCCAATTGCATGGTTCCCAACGCTACGGTATACTTGCCAGTGGTTCGGGCCGCAAAGGCCCGAACATCGCGCGTTTAACCCATTAAGGAGCGATCAACGGCCATGGAACATGTGCGGGCGCGCGTGGTGATTTCGGGCCGCGTACAGGGTGTGGGCTTCCGGGCGCACACCCGCACCCGCGCCCGCAGCCTCGGCGTAGAGGGATGGGTGCGCAATCTCCCCGATGGCCGGGTCGAGGCGGTGTTTGAGGGCACACGCGCGGCTGTACAGCAGATGGTAAGCTGGTGCTACAGCGGTCCAAATGACGCCGCGGTAGAAAGGGTGGATGTTACGTGGGAACCTGCTACCGGAAAAGAAGGCGAATTTCACATTGCCTGGTAGCGCCAGGCGCCCGGTAGAAGGCAAAAAACCGTTGTTCACACGCCACGCTGGAGGTGTGGAGGTGATGATCGCATTGGCATACGGATCTGAACCGAAGCTACTGAGCGAGGCGACCGGGAGCGTCTCGCCAGCGAAGGTGACGATCGCATCGGCACACAGATCTGAACCCTTCTCCTGCTCGTGCCGCTGCAAACCCCAACCGGCGGCGTCCATGCGCCTGACCACGTCACGCGATGAAAGGACCCGCTGATGCCCACGTTTCGCTGGAAGCTCCTCACCAGTGCGCTTATCAGCCTGGCCATTCTGGTCCTCGCCTTTCTGAACCGGGCATGGATCGCCGAGGCCTTCGATCTGCTCGGCGAGGCGCGCCCCCTCTGGCTGGCCCTCGCAATCATCCTGATCGGCGCCGGTTACCTGGTCAGTGCGCAAGTCTTCAACATTGTGCTCCGCTCACTGGGCTATCGCATCGGGACGCTGCGGCTCTGGGCCACGGCGCTGGTGGCGATCGTCATCAGCCAGTCGGTGCCCGCCGGCGGGGTCGGCAGTTACGCCTTTCTGATGAGCAATTTTACCCGGCGAGGCATTTCGCCGGGCGAGTCGGCGCTGATCGCCTCGCTCGAGACCCTGAGCTACGCCATCGCCATGCTCCTGGTCTTCATCTTCAGTCTGATCTACCTGGCCCTCCACGGCCTTGACGCCACCATCGCCAGCCTGGTGGCGGCCCTGGTGGCAGTGGCAGTGATCGGGAGCGGCATCTACCTCCTCACCCGCCCCGAGGCGGTGCTGCGGCGCTGGGTCACCCGTCTGCAACTGGGCATCGGCAGGATCTTCGGCCAGCGCTGGACGGGGGCCCGGGCCGCGCGGATCGTCGCCGACCTGACCCGCGCGCGGGGTTTGCTGGCCAGCCGGCGTCGTGATGTCATCTTGCTGGTGCTGGTGCAACTCACGGCGTTGAGCGGGCATAGCCTGGCGATGCTGGCGGTGCTTATCGGCCTGGGAGGCAGCGCCAGCTTCGGGATGATGCTGGCGGCCTTTGGCATCGCCCTGGTCACCTCAACCTTCAACGTTCTGCCTGGCGGCGGGGGAACGGTGGAGGCCGCGCTGGTCGCCGTGCTCACCCAGCTTGGCGTTGGACCGGCGGCGCTGCCGGCGGCGATTATCTTCCGCCTCTTCAACTTCTGGCTGCTCACCCCGGTGGCTATGGCCTGCTACCACTGGCTGATGCACGAACCGGTGACGCCCCTGGTGTCGAGCACTGCCGCGCGGGTGGAGACCCACGCGCCCGTAGAGCATTGACGTGAACGTGGGGGAACCAGGTTCCCCCATCCCCCCGCCCGCAGGAGGGTTGGGGAGGGCCTGGCCCTTGCGCAGGGGTAGGGGGGAACCAGGTTCCCCCATCCCCCCGCCCGCAGGAGGGTTGGGGAGGGCCTGGCCCTCACGCAGGGGTCTGGGGAAACCCGGTTTCTCCAGACCCCACCCGGCGGGAGGGTTTGGGAGGGCATAGCCCTCCCAGGAAGAACCTTTTTTCATCCCGTCGGTGTGCGGCGGAGCCGCATGGACGGCTGATGTGACCATAGGCCGGGAGCGCGGGTGTCCCGCTCGCGTCGCATCTCCGCGGGCAAGCTGCCCGCGCTCTCATGAGAAACGTGAACCCTTACGAACCGGTTTCCCCCATCTGGCCACGCTCCTCAGGCGTCGGGCCGCGCGGCACAGGCTTCAACCCGAATGGGCGCGCCGCGCCGAAGACCAAGGGCCGCGTCGGCCCTACCATCGCGCACGGCCACTTCCAGGTACCCGGCGCTGTTGATCAGCGCCAGCGCCGCACCCACCGCCACATCGGCAA
>DAOTYR010000455.1:0-12980 GCA_034434655.1 Chloroflexaceae bacterium | reverse complement strand
CAAAGGTGGGTCGAAGGAGATGCTCGACCTCTCCTTCGACCCTTCGATGCGCTACGGGCGTTCGTCACATCGTGTCAGACCACATCGTTACAGAACCGCCGGAATTCGCAGTTGACGCACAATCCTCGATTGGCCGGCGGCGCCGGCATAGCCTCACTGGTGATCGCTGCCTGGATCGCAGCGACCGTGTCGCCTACCTGCCGCCGCAGTGTTGGTGTGATAGCGATCCGCTCCGCTCGTCGTAGGGGGATCTGGTAGATCCATCCGACACGCACGGGCAACCCCCACTCCTCCTCCAGCAGCAACGCATAGGCTGCTACCTGAAGCTTGATGTGCGGGCCGATCCGTTGTTCCGTATCCTTGTACTCCACGACCACCGCTTCCGCATCGGGACTGGTTCGATCCGGCACGGCAATGGCCAGGTCGGTGCGACCTCGCAGACCCAGGCGCTCCGAGAAGAACGATAGATTGAAGTGGCGTTCGCCAACGCTGAGACCGTAGGTTCGTAGTGAGCGGCGCTCTTCGCGCCCTTCTTCCTGCAGATGATGCTCCTTGCCGTGACGCATCAGATCGGTGATCGGGCGCACCGCCGGCAAACAGTGGCGATACCAGACGACACGCGCGCACATGCGCCATTGCCGCAGGTCGGTCACTTCAATCGTCAGCGGGTCCATCGGGGTCCTCCTGCTCCAGGACGCGCCGTCCCTCCCAACTTTGTTCGTCCAGCGGGAACAGTTGCACATTGGCGGCGCGCCGCTTCACCCGGCGCGCGATTTCCTGGAACAGAGCCCGCTGGTGGGCGCGGCTCAGGTTGCCGACAAAGGCGCTGTACTGCAAGCGCTGGAGGCCGTAGTCCAGACAGGCATCGGCGACTTTCTGCCGCGTTCCGTCGTGAGGAATGTCGTAGATAACCAGACATTGCATCGCTTACCACCCCATCACGAATGGCGTATATGCCGGCCGCTCGCCGCGCACGAAGGTGGCGATGTGGCGCGCCTGACACTGGAGAATGTGCCGCAACGGCTGGCGCTTGCCTTCATAGGCTTCGGTCGATTCGAGCCGCTCCAGAACTTTTTCGACGATCCGTTGCCGGGTCGCTTCATCGAGCAACCCCGACTCATCCTGTCCGATGGTCCAGCCGCGGTTGACCTGCCCGAGCAGGGTGCGATCCACGACGGCTTGACGAAACTCTTCGATGAGATCCAGCACCAGGCTGGGCTTGCCCGGACGGTCGGCATGCAAGAGCCCGGCATACGGGTCCAATCCTGCCAGAACAATCGCGTATTCGATCTGCTTATAGAGAATGCCGTAGCCGTAGTTGAGGGCCTGGTTGAAGGGGTCCTTCGCGCCGCGGGTTTCGCGCCCCGGCCAGCCGAGGGCGTCAGGGACCAGGAGCGCCAGCGCTCCCCAGTAGCGAGCGGCGTAGCGCCCTTCGATGCCGAGCAGCGTATCGCGTAGATCGTCAACCGTCTCTCCTGCGGCATAGCGCACCGCGTGGAGGCTGTCGGCAACTTCGGTGGCAACATCGGTGAGCAGCGCGTACAGTTCAGGATTCGTCTCTTTGCGATACTTGGCGATGTACCGCAGCAAGTTGGCCTGGTTCTGGAGCTTGCCCTGGGTGAAGGCGCGGGCCAGGTGGACGCCCGGCGGGCCGTCGTAGGCCCGCAACTGCGCCCGCCGGGTCAGCACGGTGCCGGTCAAACCGGCGCTGTAGAGGCTGGCCTGCGGCGCGCCGATGTCGCTGAGGAAATGGATCGGGATGCCCTCCTCGGCGCATGCGCTGATAGCGTCGCTGCTGATGCTAACGCCGCCCCCGCTGATGATCACCTGCTGGAGGTGCATGAGCGGCGCTTCCTGGAGGCGTTCGCGGTCTTTCATGACCCGCAAACGGCCCTGGTGTTTGGCGACAAAGGCGCCTTTGTGCTGGACAAAGAGATGCATGGTCAGGAGCCTTTCTCGGTATAGTGCATAACGTGGGTGTATGCTCCTGCGGATGCCGTGGAACCGCCGGAGCGCGCAGAACGATGGGACGCCGGTTTCGCCGGCAGGGGCGGACTCCCGCGGATCGCGCCGGAGTTGCCTCCGATCCGCGGGAATCCGCGTCAATGTGCGCGCCTGTGTTTGTCATGGTGATCGGTTGTTAAGGTGCCGGGACCAGACATGCGGAAGCGCCCCTGCGCTTCCACGGAAAATACTTCAATGGCTAAGGATGCGGTACCAGCCGTCACCCTTGACGCAGTTGCGCCCGACATGGACCAGGCTGCCCCAGACGAGCAATTCCCGCAGCGGACCCAGGTCACCCGCGAAGGTGGCGCTGCCGATCAGGCCGCCGATGGGGGTGCGCCGCCCATGGCGATGGCTGACGCTCACCACATCCACCCAGCGCGTGCGATCGTCAACGACCTGCGCCTCCTCGGCGATGGCGAGGAGGGCGCGGAAGTCGAGGTTGAGCGGCCCATCGCCGTAGGCGATGCAGAGGTCGTCGAGGCGGCGCATCAGGCGCTGGATCAACGGGCGCAGGGCGATACGTTTCACCAGGCGATCCTGCTCGATCAGGCGCAGGGGCGTTTCGAAGCGCAGCGTTAACCGGTCGGCGGCCAGGGTAGCGGCATACTCGCGAACCTCCGCCGGCCCTACCGGTAAGGCCGGTTCCCGGATCACCCCGCTGTCGGCGCTGTAGAGGAGCTGCCGGGCGCCGGTCAGAGGGTTGACGGCGCTGATGGCGCTGAGGCGGAGCGATCCGCGTCGCCCGCCCAGATCTGGCAAGCGCATGCCCAGCCCGCCGCGTTCGAGTTCGTGGGCGGCCATGACCACATAGGGATAGAACGCCGCCGCGGAGCCGAAGAGGGCGATCCCGAACTCCAGCGTTTCGCCGGAAGCATAGGTCCGCGAGCCATCGCGGGGCGGTCGGGTGATGTAGGGCCGCGGGCGCTGGTCGCTCCCCTTCTGCTCATCGTCGCGCATGGGCGCCAGGAGCGCGCCCACGGGGCAGATCGTGAGCAGGGGACAATCGGCGCAGCTAGGCGCGGCTTTGTTGACGCAGAAGCGTTCCCACAGCGCCCCGGCGATGGCTCCGCGCACGGCGGAGCCGCTCTGCTCGCTCAGGGCCACCGGGGTCGTCGCGGTGGCGGTAAATACGAGATGGTGGGTGATCAGGTTCATCGGGTGAGGCTCCACGACAGCATAGCCTGGCCGCTCCGTAGGGGGCGCCGGGCGATTCTGATGAACCGGCGCGGGCCGCAACACGGGTGTGTCCCGCCCCGCAGGTTAGCTCCAATCTGGATCGGATGCCGGCGCGTCGAAGTGGAGCCCCGATTCCGCATCGTAATCGAGGTCCACGACCCATACTCTGCGCGATCCATCATGGACGGCCGGCCGCACCTTCCCCTGCCGGCGCGCTATGGCAAACCTCTGCTTGCTGATGCTGACCAGATAGTTGCTCGCTTCGATAAACTCATCTTCCGCGATATGATCGAGGTAGTGTCGCTCGAAACAGCGGGGAACCACTTCAACCCCATCAAACAGTTGTTCGAATTCGTCCTCGCGTTGGGGATTGCTGGCGAAGGGTCGGAGATCCCGCAGGATCAGCGCCGCCTGATCGGCAACGCGCTGGTAGGCTGCGTTCCATTGCGCTCGAAGGACGGGATCGGCATAGATCGCGTCAAGCCACTCGCCCGTCTCCGCCTCGTCGATCACCGCATGATCATGTTGCTCCAGTTTGGCCAGCGTCACTTGCACGATGCGCCCAGACTGCTCGCGGTCATTCGCGCGACCATACACTCCCTGACCATCGGAGGGTTCTCGAAAGACGTGGACCGGGCAAATGCCCTGGCGTCCCCTGCGATTCACCCGCCCGAAACGTTGGAGCAGGGCTTCGAGCGGCGCGGGATCGCTGTAGATGGTGTCCAGATCGATGTCCAGACTCACCTCGACGACCTGGGTGGCGACCAGGGCCAGCGGCGCGCGCCGCTCGAACGGAACGTCGGCCCCACAACGAGCGCGAATGCTCAACTCGCGCTGATGGCGGTCGCCAAAGGTATATCGGCTGTGTAACAATAGCACTTGATCGGCTGGCAGGCCGGCGTGTTGCAATGCCGCCCGCATGTCCTGGGCGCGCCGGACGGTATTGGCGCATACCAGCACCTGTTTGCCGCTGCGAACGTCTTCTACGATGCGCTCAACCCCATCGAGCGTCAATTCACCCGTGAGCATGCGCAGCCGGTGACGCCGGAAGCGCGCAAAGAGCGCCGGACCGGCGGTAATGACGCGGTCGGTCCCCAGGGCTTCGACCAGTCGTTCACGAATGATACGCGGAAAGGTTGCCGACATGATGAAGAAACGCGCTCCATAGCAAGTGCGCAGATGGGTCACCAGCGTCAGGATAAGCGCCAGGCGTTCGGGGTCGTAGGCATGAATCTCATCGAGGACGAACGCGCCGCCGGCATAGTCCGTGAGCATTGCCTCAAACCCGCGCAGTTGAAAGAGGGCCTTCAGCATCTGGTACGGGCTGAATACCTTGATTGGACGGGCGTGCAAGGTATTGAGGTTGCGCTCCCAGCGCGCCGCCGCCGCAGCCGAGGCTACGCCCTCCTCCCCGCGCAACAGGCGGGCATGCAGGGCCTGCAAGGCCCGCCCGTGCTGTAAACCCACCGCCTGCGGGCCGAACCCGCGATCCCCATCACGGAGCCGATCGAACATCGCGTTCATGCTCGCCTGGTACGGTAGCGCGTAGAACAGGCGCGGAAGCGGCGTTCGACCATCGCCGAGCGCCCAGTACAGCGCCGCTTCGGTCTTGCCGCTTCCGGTGGGCGCGATGAGCAAGGCGGAACTCCCCGACGCGGCCGCGCTGGCCCGCTGGTGGGCGTATGGTTCGATTGATGGGTCCTGCGCCCGCAGCGGCGCGAGGATGCGCCTGGCCAGGTCCTCCCACGACTCCTGAACCGGTGGCGGGAGGCGCGCCAGGCGGGCCGATGCCATGTGATCGGCGCTGGTGGTGATGCCGCGCAGCAGCACGCCGAGAACCCGGGCGCCATCTCCCGCCTGTGGCAGTTCGTCAATCCAGTCGCTGTAACGGTACAGCCACTCCCGCGTGCGGCGGACGCCCTCGACCGTAACCATGGCAACGGCGGCGGACCGATCGGGGAGCGGAAGTGCCCCTACTTCGCCCGGGTCGAACCCTAGCGCATCGCGCCAGGCCAGGGCGCACGCGTCCAACCAGCGCCAGAGCGCGGTCACGGTGGCCGCGTCAACGTCAGCCAGCAGCGGCGCCAGGGGATCGTCGTCCAGATCGGGGTAGAGCTGCGCGATGTCGTCGGCGTCCCGATGATGCGAGGCAATCGCGGCCAGCGCCCACCGCTGCTCATCATCCGCCAGGCCTGGCGCGATCCAGTCCAGGAAGGCCAGGGACAGAACTTCGTGCCGGTGATCCCATCGGGGACCGCCGTTCAGACGGGCCTGAAACCCGCGCGCCGCCTTGCCGAAGTCGTGCAGGAAGCAGGCCCAGAACAGGCAGTGCCACAGGCGCGGCGCGCCCACCAGCTCCGGCAGCGCCGGGCGCAAGTTGCGCAGTTCCGCCAGTTTCCGCAGCACCTCCCAGGTGTGCGCGGCGAGCGACTCTCCACCGTATGCGACGCTTTTGGCCCTGAGGTGTTCCATCCAATCAGGCCAGATTGATGGTTTCATGGTCATCCCCAACGAAGGCGTGGAACCAGAGACCAAGCGGAAGCCCCTTGACCCTGGGCGCCGTTGGATCGGCCCAGTAGGAACGGGACGAACCCTCGCCGAACTGTTTCAACTCAGGGCTGGGCAGTCGCTGCTGGAGCAACAGGTAGCGGGCGAAGGTCGGGTGCCGGTTGCGCGCGTAATCGAGCCAGCGCGGCATCAGCGCCACGATGCCCACCGCAGTCTGGACAGCGGTCTGGTAGGGCAGCAAGGTATGCTCGAAGTACACCTGTTCGTGCCGTTCCAGGTCCAGCACCTCGACGCTAGTGTAGCATGCAAGGTCCTGCGAGCGTCCCAGCACCACCGGGTAGCGTGGCGCGCGGAATGCCTCAAGCCACTCCGGGCGGTTGAGGTAGAGGACCAGGCGTGGATGGAGCAGGATGTGCCGGTTGAAGGGATTGATGTCCCCCTCCAGCACTTTTGGCAGTCGCGTCTCGCCTAGTTTTCCTCCTGACGCCTGGAGGACGTGAATGTGCTCCAGATCCTCGCCGACTCCGGCGACGGTAAAGTGATAGGCAAACCGCAGCCCTTCAGGCGCGACCCACTCGCCGAGGGCGCTGCAAATATGACCGTAGATCGTCGCCGGGGGAGGCAACGGAAAACTGGGCTGAATGCTCAGCATGAAGTGAGGGTAGCGAAAGGACGTCGTTGTCCCTTCAAGCACGACTTTCAGCACCCGCATGCGTCCCTCCTACGCCAACCATTCCGGGTGTTCGGCGAACGCCTCGACCAGTTCGTGCAGGACGGCGCGCGGATGCCCGATCCGCAAGACCGGAGCGTCATCCTGGTTACGCTGGGCCATAAAGGCTTCAAACTTCGCGCGCTCCTCATCGAGATAGCCCCGCACCCAGCCCACGTAGATCGATGAGAGCAGCGTATCACCATGGACGTTCAACACTTCATCCAGCGCCGGCAGCTTGATCTCCGGCTGTCCCAGCCGGTTGGCCCCGACGGCGTGATGAAAGATATGATTGCCGCCCCTGGTGATGGTGACCATGATCAGCGCCGGACTGACATCAGTATAGTGAAGGGTTTGCTTCGCGCCGCCCTCGATCTGCGCCAACCCTTCGAACAGCGCCTGCACGCGCCGCACCCGCTCGTCGCGCGGCAGACGGTAGGATTTCTCGGCTTCGAGATGCTCGTGGCCGGGAACGTCCTGGATCAGTTTGACCCGCACGTCGTCCAGGTTGCGAAAGCCGGTCCGATTGCGATACGAGAAGGTGCCGCATGCGCTAAGATTCAGCGAGAATAGCCCTTTGAGGGTCGTGCGGTAAAACTGGTGTTCGTGGGGCACCGGATTACCCTCGTGGCGCGACATGGTGCCGAAGTCGCTGGTCGGAGCGACCGGCGCGATGGAAACCAGCGTGCTCACCCGGAAGGGAGCGGCGCGGGTGATCGTATCGAGCGTTTCGGTCTCGTTCACCCGGCTGGCATCGGCAGCGCGCTGGGCCCTGGCCGTTTCGCGTTTCGCAGGCGCGCGCATATAACCAAAGAGATCGTCGTCCCAGTAGGCAATCGGATTGGCATCGGTATAGGCGACTTTCTCCTCGCGATAGATCGGCGCCGCTCGCCACGCCGGCACGCGCGCTTCCAGCGTGGTGCGCAGCCAGTAGCGAAACGCCTGGGCCGAGACATACGGGTACGCCCCTTCTCTGGTCTTGATCATCTTGACGCCGACCGTGTTATCTTCCCGCTCGCCGGGGATCGAGCCGAGGTTGTTGAGCGCCGACGCCGGGGCGTCAATCAGCAGCAGGCCGGTCACGAATGCCATGATGATAGCCTCCTTATCGGTGGTGGGTTGACACAGATGGTCTCATGCAGCACGTGTTCGCATTGCTCCTGGGAGCGCGGGCAGCTTGCCCACATAGACGCGACGAGATGGAACGGGGCGGCCAGTCCTCCCGCGCCCCTCCGCCGCGCGCGTTCGGTCATTCAATCGTCGCCTCGACCGGATCGGACTGAACCTCCTCTTCAGGCAACGTATCGGGATTAGCGGCGATCCAATCTTTCAACTGCTCGACCATGCGGATCAGCACCAGATCGCGCGCCAGGCGCCAGTCAGGACGCATCAAGTCCGCGCCGTCCATGAAGACCGCGAGATAGCCTTCCAGGTCGAACAGGGTGTCTTTCCCGCCGGTGAACCTGACATAAGCGATATTGGTTTTGCTTAGCAGGTTGAGAAAGTTAGACGTGTTCTGCTCGGTGAAAAACTGGCGGAAGAACCGCTTGCCGCCCTGGCGGCGGGTATAGTCGGCCAGTTTGTCGCCCAGCATACGAATGCGCGCAATATAGGCCTCTTCCATCGTCATCACCTCCTTCATAAAGAGCGCAACCAGCGGCCAGGAGACCAGATCGCGTTCGCGATAGGTCGAGTAGCTCCGTCGGGGATCGGCGTCGGGTAGCGCGCCCCGGGGAACGCGCAGCAAGTAGAGCCGCACGAAGCGCGGGGCCTCCTGGGGCAGCGTAAACAGATCTTCAAAGAGGTAGTTCGTCCGCGGCTCCGGGGCGGGGGCCGAAGCGCCTTTCTTGCCTGGCTTGCCGGCTGAGCGCTGCCAGGCCCGATCGATGATGGCTTCCCAGATTGCCCGGTAGGTAGGCGTATAGACTGTGAGCAGGAAGCGCGTGATCTGGAGCGGCAGGTGGTAGATCGCCAGCCGGGGGTCCTTGCCATTGTTAAAGTTATAGGCGGTGATTGACGCCGCCTGATCGCTGCGACGTTCCTCGTGGCGCCTGTCTCTCTCGATCCGCAGCAGCTCCTCAACCAGCAGCGTTTTGAGCGAGCGGGGCGCCGAGGGGAGTTTCGTTTCGCCCGCCACTTCAAGCTTGGCAACCTCTTCAAGGTTCTTCTTGAGAAATGACTGGGCGAACTTGAGGGTCAGGCGTTCATGATCCGCATGCACGGCCAGTAACCCGACCCCGACCTTGGCGCAGGCCATGGGCATCCATTGCAACGCCAGCAGCGCCTCCGGCGCGATGGGCAACCCCGGCGCGCCCCCGGTGAAGAAGTTGATCGCCTCATCGCCCTGCAACAGCGGCATCTGCGCCCGCCCGATCCGCCCGGGCGCGAGTTTGTTCGAGAGTTTCTGCGATCCCGCCGGGAGACCGGTAAACACACACACGGCAGGGTCATCTCCCTCCACATGGCTCGCAGGGGCGGCCCCGGCGCCGGCAGGCGCGCCGGGCTTTGCCCACTGGCGCAGATGGCGCGCGGCCCAGTGATCACGGGCTTCCTGGCGCTTCGCCCGCTCCGCTGCTGACAGTCCGGGGCTGTCCAGGTCATAGGCAGGCTGCGCGAACCATGCATTGCTGGTGAACGCCATTGTCAGATGGCCGCGCAGCGGCGGGCGCACGTAGTGCTGCTCGATATACTTCGCAACCTGTTCAAGGTCAGCGGTATCCAGATCAGCAATCCGCTCCTTGCCGGCCATGGCCGCTATCGCCGCCAACCCGACATCTACGAAGGGGTGGCCGGTAAACTGAAGCATTGGGCAATCCTCCATCCTGTACATGCCGCTCGACTATACGCTGCCGGATCGGCAACCTCACCTCTACTCTAGCATCCGACCCTGCAACTATGTTGCGGGGTCGTGGCGACCTTCAGGAACACGCTCGATATCCGTGGATATGCGCGCCGCCGCCCCGCTTCCGGCCTTCAGCATACCCGCTCGCCATTACCGGCAGGTCGCCTACCGGCCCCTCACCCCGGTGACGAGCGGCTGCTTCGCGGGGAGGGCGAGGCCTCCAGCAGTTCTCAGAGACGTTGACCATTGTTCGCATTGGCGGTACTGCGCCACTCTCCCGCAGGCTCGCCGCCTGCGGGAGGGACATCGTACCACCTTGCCCAGAAGGTTCAGCCTCGCTGCGACCTGCTCGAGGCGCCGCCTCCCGCCTGTCCGCCGCGCAGATTGATGGTCACAGCGTCCCCGCGCTGCGACCTGCTCAAGGCACCGCCTCCCGCCGCGCCGCGCCACCCTGTTCCCCGCGGGCCGCGGCCGGCGGGGGCAAGCTCGCTACCCGCCTGCATACATTGTGCCATACTGATGGTTCACAAATGCGCCCATGAGCGCCGTAGTCCGCGCGCCGGGGACCACAAACACGGCGCCCCTTATCCGAGGGGCGCCGCGCCGGTGCAAGTCTGGTTCCTGCTTGCCTCTACCCCGAAGCCTCCGCCGGGGCGGCGGGTTCGATCAGCCCCGCGGCCCATGCCACCACCCGGCGCGCCAGGGTCAGGGCCTGCTGATACTCGGCGTCGGTGACCGGTTCGCCAAAGCCTGGATAGCGCGACTCCCAGGCGAACCGCGTCAGGTCAGCGGCGTCCCAGATCGACTCAGGCACCGCCATACCGGCGCGCTCGAGGCCGTAGAGCAACTCATCAAGATCGTGCGTGTACCGAAAGATCTGGCCCCGCGCCCGATACACGGCCTTGATGGCTTTCTCAGCAGCCTGCTGGGCATGAAAACAGAGTTGTTCGTAGACGGCCCCTTCGGGCAGCGGCGCCTGCGCCATAGCCAGGTCGCGCCGGGCATACGCCAGCCATTCGCCTGCGGAACCGGGAATGGGGCGCTCAGGTTGCACGGTAGATTTCCTTTCCTTCAGCCAGGGCAGGATAGATCACCAGGGAGGGCTCGTGAGCGAAGCGGGCGACATCGCTTTCGGTCACAACTACCACATCCTTCGGCGCCCCCAGGCGGCGGAGCGCCCGATAGATCTGCCGCGCCGTCTCGCGACGGTGCGCGTTGTCGGGCATGATGACGAGCACGTCCAGGTCGCTGTCCTGGTGCATCTGGCCACGCGCCGCCGAGCCGAACAGGATGATGCGTTTCGGCTGCACGGCCGCGACGATCCGCCGCACCAGGTCTTCGAGGATCGGTTCCAGGGCCGGGTTGAGTTCAGGCATCGGTGGCCTCGTTGGTCTGTAAGTTTTCACATGTTTCCTGGGAGCGAGGGCAGCTTGCCCGCGGAGCTGCGACGCGGGCGGGACGCCTGTGCTCCCATGTGCGTGAGGTCACCCAGGTGTGAACCGTCACATTGTGCCATGGGCCAGGCGGCTTGCTCCATGCGATGCAGCATAACCCCTCGGGCGTCCTGTTGTAAAGGAGCACCGGCGCGGCCGTATGACGCATCTTGCGCTGCGGTCGCGCGCGCCTTCCGGGGGGGAGAGCGACATGACGCGAGGACGCAAAGACGCCAAGGGGTTGTGTTTCAATCCACGCCTTCCGGGAGGAAGGCGACAGTTTGCCGTCTCGGCCCCTCAAAACATTCCTGCGTTTCAATCCACGCCTTCCGGGAGGAAGGCGACTGGTCATCTCAGGCCTCGTACGTCACGGCGACGGTTTCAATCCACGCCTTCCGGGAGGAAGGCGACTAGGGACGAAACGACGATAACCATCGTCGAGAGTTTCAATCCACGCCTTCCGGGAGGAAGGCGACCGCCGGCGTACTCCGCCGCGTCCGACGCCGCGATGTTTCAATCCACGCCTTCCGGGAGGAAGGCGACAGTCGGCCAACTTCGCTCGAACCTCATCCCACGTGGTTTCAATCCACGCCTTCCGGGAGGAAGGCGACGCGCGCCGGGAGTATTTCACCGCGGTTGCCGTGGTTTCAATCCACGCCTTCCGGGAGGAAGGCGACTCCCGACCAGGACAATCCCCCGCTTGCCGAAGAGTTTCAATCCACGCCTTCCGGGAGGAAGGCGACGGCGAGCCACGTCAGGCCGCGCAGACCCTCACGGCAGTTTCAATCCACGCCTTCCGGGAGGAAGGCGACGCAAGGCAAGGCTAGTTGCCGTCTGGTATCTATCGTTTCAATCCACGCCTTCCGGGAGGAAGGCGACCGTCACGAATGACCGTCATATAGGCTTCAGTGCCGTTTCAATCCACGCCTTCCGGGAGGAAGGCGACGTGCCAAGTTCGACTATCTTTTCGGGTATCACGCGTTTCAATCCACGCCTTCCGGGAGGAAGGCGACTCCCGGTCATGGAGGCAAGTGGACTAACGACACAGTTTCAATCCACGCCTTCCGGGAGGAAGGCGACAGGTCGTGCTGCAGAGCCCTGAGTGGGAGGCGCTGTTTCAATCCACGCCATCCGGGAGGAAGGCGACCGCCCGCAGGCGGGCGCTGATGCGCTCCACCAGGGTGTTTCAATCCACGCCTTCCGGGAGGAAGGCGACGCGCGGGAGTGGCGGTACTCCCCGTCCACGGGCAAGTTTCAATCCACGCCTTCCGGGAGGAAGGCGACACCGTAGGTGCTTATAATCACGCGGTCAACCACGTTTCAATCCACGCCTTCCGGGAGGAAGGCGACGCTGCCGTTCCCAGCGCTCCACAATTGCCGCTAGGTTTCAATCCACGCCTTCCGGGAGGAAGGCGACTCAATGTCGTTGCGGGTAAGCGCTGCCCGAAGGTTTCAATCCACGCCTTCCGGGAGGAAGGCGACGTGCAGGTGAGCCTGATGTTGAGGCGTGGCTCGCGTTTCAATCCACGCCTTCCGGGAGGAAGGCGACGGAGACACCGTGGAGGCTGCCGGCCGCTTGTCGTGGTTTCAATCCACGCCTTCCGGGAGGAAGGCGACTCTCGGACGCGGCCATGAGCTGGGCGCCGTAGGTGTTTCAATCCACGCCTTCCGGGAGGAAGGCGACCCAGCCAGCGCGCCAGCAGCAAGAGGCCCCCGTTGTTTCAATCCACGCCTTCCGGGAGGAAGGCGACAGGGGATGCTCACGAGCATCGGGCGCGCCGCCGTGGTTTCAATCCACGCCTTCCGGGAGGAAGGCGACCCTGCTCCAACCGCTGCATGTAGGCGTTGATGAGCCGTTTCAATCCACGCCTTCCGGGAGGAAGGCGACAGGTGGTCGGGCGGCGGATTGCGGACATCTTTGAGGTTTCAATCCACGCCTTCCGGGAGGAAGGCGACGGCGAACTGGCGCGACAAGTACAAGCGCAAGGCGTTTCAATCCACGCCTTCCGGGAGGAAGGCGACTCTGGTATTCGCAAACCCGCTTGCAAATCTATCTCGTTTCAATCCACGCCTTCCGGGAGGAAGGCGACGCAGACGACGATTAGGGGCGGCCCGCCCAGGCGTTTCAATCCACGCCTTCCGGGAGGAAGGCGACGATGGAGTCGTCAGCGCACGCATCAAGGAGACGAGTTTCAATCCACGCCTTCCGGGAGGAAGGCGACTGCTGGACCTGCCCACCCTGCTCGCCACGTGGCAGTTTCAATCCACGCCTTCCGGGAGGACGGCGACCGACGCCCCCCGCAGC
>DAOTYR010000454.1:0-2875 GCA_034434655.1 Chloroflexaceae bacterium | reverse complement strand
TCATTGGAGGACCGGCGTTGCTCCATAGTGACGATTATACCATAGGGTTGATTCCATCATCGGGGAAAGCGGGTGGCCCCGTCCCCTTGCCTAAGATGGGGGAACCGGGTTCCCCCATCCCCCCGCCCGCGGGAGGGCCTCGCCCGCCCGCAGGGGGGATGGGGAAACCGGGTTTCCCCATCCCCCCACCCGGTGGGAGGGTTTGGGCGGACGCAGCCCGCCCGCAGGGGGGTGGGGAAACCGGGTTTCCCCATCCCCCCACCCGGTGGGAGGGTTTGGGCGGGCGCAGCCCGTGCGCAGGGGGGTGGGGAAACCGGGTTTCGCCACCCCCCTGCCCGTAGGAGGGTATGCCGACAGGCGCCGATCACAACACATGCACCGGGTCAACATCAACGCTCCAGCCGTAGAGCGGTTCAAGGGCGTCGAGGGCGGCATTGATGGCGCGTTCGTCGGCGGGGGGGGCGGCGCGCAGCACGAGGTGCCAGCGCCAGCGCCCGCGGGCGCGCTGGATGAAGGCGGGCGCCGGCCCGATCAGGCTCCAGCCCGCCAGTTCGCGCCGCTGGAGCAGGGCGCGCGCCCGTCCGGCCAGGCGTTCGGCTTCGCGCTGCGCAGCGCGGGGGTTCTCGGCGGCATGCACCAGGCGCACCAGCCGGCTGAAGGGCGGGTAGCTCGTCGCGCGGCGAAAGGCGATCTCCTGGGCGAAAAAGCGCTGGTAGTCGTGCTCCTGGGCGGCGAGCAGGGCATAATGCTCGGGGTTGTAGGTCTGGATGAGCACCTGGGCGCCCTCGAAGCGCCTGCCGGCTCGCCCGGCCACCTGGGTGAGCAGTTGAAAGGCCCGTTCGCCGCTGCGAAAATCGGGCAGGTGCAGGCCGGTGTCGGCGGCCACGACGCCGACCAGGGTGACCAGGGGCAAATCGAGGCCCTTGGCGATCATCTGCGTGCCGACGATCACGTCGGCCTCGTGGCGCAGCAGGGCGTCGAGCAGCCGCTCATGGGCGCCTTTGCCGCTGGCGCTATCACGATCCCAGCGCAGCACCCGCGCGGATGGAAAGAGCGCCCGCACCTCCTCGGCCACGCGCTGGGTGCCGACACCGAAGCTGCGCACGCGGGCGCTCAGGCAGCGCGGGCAGATCACCGGCGGCGCGGCGCGCGCGCCACAGGCGTGGCAGATCAGCACGGTCGCCTGGCCCGCGCCGGTGTCTCCGGCGTCGTAGTGGAGCGTCAGCGGGTTGGAGCAGGCGTCACAAGTCGCCACATAGCCACAATCGCGGCACATGACGAAGGAGGCCGCGCCGCGCCGATTGAGGAAGAGCATGGCCTGCTCGCCCCGTGCCAGGGTGGCGGCGAGGGCCTGTTGGAGTGGCTGGCTGAAGATCGAGGCGTTGCCCTGCTGGAGTTCGTCGCGCATATCTACGATCCGCACCGGCGGCAGCGGCAGAGGGCGCGAGCGGGGCAACCCGTCGGCGCCGATGGCCCCGCCGACGCGCTCGGGGAGTTCCAGCAGGCGGTAGCGGCCCTCCCGCGCGGCCTGATAGCTCTCTACCGCCGGGGTGGCGCTGCCCAGCAGAGTGACCGCGCCGCTCAGGGCGGCGAGGCGCAGCGCCGTATCGCGGGCGTGGTAGCGGGGGCCGGCCTCGTGCTTGTAGCTCAATTCGTGCTCCTCGTCAACAATCACCAACCCCAGGCGCTCCAGCGGCGCGAAGACCGCCGAGCGCGAGCCGATTGCCACCGCGGCTTCGCCCCGGCGCAGGCGGCGCCAGGCATCATAGCGTTCGCCCAGGCCCAGGCCGCTGTGCAGCACGGCCAGTTGGCCCGGGAAGCGGGCGGCGAAGCGGCGCACCAGTTGCGTGGTCAGGGCGATCTCGGGCACCAGCACCAGGGCCTGGCGGCCCAATCGCAGGGTGCGGGCGATGGCCCGCAGGTAAATCTCCGTCTTACCGCTGCCGGTGATCCCGTGGAGGAGGAAGACCGGCGCGTCGGCGCTCCCCGCGCCGGCCGGTTCCTCGCGGCGCGCGGCCGTTTCCAGGGCCTGGACGATAGCCTCATAGGCCGCGCGTTGCGCCGGGGTCAGCGGCGGCGGCTGGTCGGGCGGCACGGCGACGCTCAGCGGATCGCGCTGCACCTCACGGGTTTCGAGGGACACCAGACCGCGCCGCTCGAGGGCGCGCAGCAGGGCAGCGTTCGCGCCGGTGGCGGCGTAGAGTTCTGCCAGGGGGTGGGCGCGGGGCGTCGCCTCATGTCCTTCGTGGTGACGGGTGGCGAGCCATTCCAGCACAGCGCGCTGGCGCGGCGCGCGCCGCAGGGCCTCCAGGGTCTGGGGCAGCGTCGCCAGGGGCGCTTCGAGCCGCACCAGCCGTTCCAGGCGGGGCCGCACCCGGGGGGGCGTCGTGGCGGCGCCGGCGACAATCAGGCCGCGCCCGGCCAGGGCGGCGTAGGCGGCGCGCAACTCGGCGTCGCTGCCGCGCAGCGCCCGGCGCAACGCCGCTTCGTCCAGTTCGCCGCGGGTGCGCAGGTAGTACAGGATCGCCCGCTCGCGTTCGGGGAGCGCGCCCAGGTCGGCGTTCAGCCCGGCGGGCGTGGCGCGCCAGGTGGTCGCGCTCTTCTGGCCCGTGCCGGGGGGCAACAGCAGGCTCAACACCGCATAGAGCGGCGCGCGGTAGGTCGCGGCGACCCATGCCGCCAGCCGCAACCCCGTCTCGGTAATCACCGCCTCGGGGTCGGCCAGGCCGATCAGATCGCGCAACTCCGCGGGCGCGGCGGGCGCCGCCAGGCCCAGCACCACCCCCTGCACCTGGCTGTGGCGCAGCGGCGCCCAGACCAGTTGCCCGGGGCGCACCAGGCCATGGAGCCGCGGCGGGACGCGGTAGGAGAGCAC
>DAOTYR010000453.1:0-9882 GCA_034434655.1 Chloroflexaceae bacterium | reverse complement strand
GATTGATGAACTGGGTCTGGCGGGAGGAGAGAGAGCCAGCCCGGGATGATGGCTTCCCCTTGCCGGGGTGGCCCCATGCTCCTGAGGTGACCATCGTTCGCAGGGTTCCGCCCCCCTCCCAGCCTCCCCCCGCTGGGGGGAGGAGCCGGGTTCCCTCCCCCAGCGGGGGAAGGTCAGGGAAGGGGCGGTCACCGTGCCCGCGGAGCCGTGGCGCGGGCGGGACGCCCGCGCTCCCGGGCCGTGTGCAGCGGGCGGTGTGCGCCATGCGCATGACCGTCTCACGTGAACATAGTCCCTTGAGGAGGGGTGTGGGGAAACCGGGTTTCCCCACGCCTCCGCCCGCGGGAGGGCCTGACCCTCACGCAGGGGGATGGGGAAACCGGGTTTCCCCACGCCTCCGCCCGCGGGAGGGTTTGGGAGGGCGCAGCCCTCCCACGAAGAACCTATATTCATCCCGTCAGTGTGCGGCGGAGCCGCATGGACGGCTGATGGGAAGAATCACCCTGAACCGCGCGCCGGCCTGTCCTCTTCTTCTCGCAGTTGTTAGCATGGAGCACAACCTATGCTGGACCGCGCCTACGCCTTGCACGATGAACTGGTGCGTCTCCGGCGCGACATTCACGCCCACCCCGAACCGGGTTTTTCCGAGACGCGCACGGCGGGGCTGGTTGCCCGGACGCTGGCAGACATCGGCGGGATCTCGGTGCGCACCGGCATCGCCAAAACCGGGGTGGTTGCCGACCTGGGCGACGCGAGCGGTCCCACCATCGCGATTCGCGCCGATATGGACGCGCTGCCCATCCACGAGGCCACCGGGCGCGCCTTCGCCTCGACCAACTCCGGGTTCATGCACGCCTGCGGCCACGACGCGCACACGGCGATCCTCCTGGGCGCCGCCCACCTGCTACGCGAGCGGTTCGCCGCCGGCGATCTGCGTGGGCGGGTGCGCTTTCTGTTTCAGCCCTCTGAAGAATCTGCCGATAGCGAAGGCAAAAGCGGCGGCCTGCGCATGGTGGAAGAGGGCGTGATGGAGGGCGTGGACGCAGTGATCGCCCTGCACGTCGACTCGATGCTGCCCCTGGGCCAGGTCACGGCGCGCAAGGGCTGGAACACGGCGGCAGCGGATGACTTCTGCGGGGCGCTGATCGGCAGCGGCGGCCACGGCGCCTATCCCCACGAAGGCAGCGACCCGCTCTTTATGCTGGTGCCGGTGCTCTCGGCCCTCTACGGGATCAGGGCGCGCCGGCTCGACCCGGTGGAGCCGGCCATGCTCAGCGTGGGGGTGATCCGCGGCGGGGAGGCCACCAACGTCATTCCCAGCGAGGTTGAGATCCAGGGCACTCTGCGCAGTTACAGCGCCACGGTGCGCGAACAACTAATCACCGAAGTGGAGCGCGCCTTTGCCCTCGCGCGGGCGCTGGGCGGCGATTACCGGCTCAGCATTCAGCGGGGCTACCCCGCGGCCTGGAACGACCAGCGGGTTGCCGGGTGGATGGAAGAGGTGGCCCGTGACTTCCTGGGCGAAACGGGGCTGGATCGCTCCCCGGCCGGCCTCGGCGCCGAGGATTTTGCCTATATGTGCCAGCGCGCCCCCGGCGCCATGCTGATGCTCGGCGCGGCGATTGGTGATGGCGTTGCGCGCCCGCACCATACGCCGATCTTCGATATTGACGAAGGCTGCCTCCCGTTGGGCGCGGCCATTCTCGCCGAGACGGCGGCGCGGTTCCTCAGTGGCCGGGCGAAGCTGTAACGTCCCAATGCGTGAGGCCGCCATTCGGCGAGGGCTGCTGCCCGGGTTCCTCAGTGGCCGGGCGAAGCTGTAACGTCCCAATGGTCGGCTGGTGGGGCGCAACGCGGAGGTTGCGCCGCCTCCTCACTCCCGGCCCGGCAGCAAGGTTCCGGCGCCCCCGGCGCGGTTACGCCGACCCGACATAGAGCAGGGCGCCCAGCACCAGAACCCCCAGCACCAGCAGCGCCAGGAGCTTGGCCGCCGGTGGAACATCAAGGAGCGCGATCGCCCCAAAAGAAAGGCTCAAGCCGTAGTAGATCAACACCACCTGCCGCTGCGAGAGGCCCAGCGCCAGCAGCCGATGGTGCAGGTGATCGCGCCCGGCCCGCGCCGCGCCGCGCCCCCGCAACGTCCGCACGAGAATGAGCCAGGCCATATCAATCAACGGCACACCCAGCACCAGCAGCGCCGTCGCCAGTTTCGCTCCGCCGATGATCGCGCTCACTCCGAGGATGTAGCCGATGGTCATGGCCCCCACGTCGCCCATAAAGGTGCGGGCAGGGTGCAGGTTGAACGGCAGGAACCCGGCGCACGCCCCGGCCAGAGCCAGAGGCAACATCGCTACGGTGTACTGCGGGGGATCAAGACCAAGTGTGTGCAGGGCCAGGATCATCGCGGCGATCAGCGTGACCCCGGCAGCCAGCCCGTCCAGCCCATCGGCCCAGTTGACCATATTCTGGACGCCGACGATCCAGAAGATCGTCGCGCCGATAGCGAGCCAGGGACTGAGGTTATGGAGGTGGATCTGGTCCACGAAGGGGAAATTGAAGGCGGTCAGAATAATGCCCCGGGCTTCGGTGGGCGCGCCCAGGGCATCGGGGTAGAGCGTCCGGTCCCAGAGATACGGGCCCACGGCGATCAAGGCGGCGAGCACATGCACGAGCAGGCGCGGCAGGGCGGGCAGGTCGCGCAGGTCGTCAATCAAGCTGATCATCGCCACCAGACTGGCGCCGGCGAGCAGCAACCCGAGCCGCAGGTATTCGAAGCCGGAACGGGTGAGCGCGGGGTGGAGCGGCTGGAGGACAAAGCTGAGCAACAGCGCGGCGGCGAATCCGGCGATCATCGCCACGCCGCCAATCGTGGGCGTTGGATGTCGGTGGATATGGCGCGGACCGGGGTAGGCGACCCACCCCTGGCGCGCACTGAGGCGGATGAGCGCCGGTGTCGCCAGGGCGGTAACGGCAGCGGCAACCACGAACGTGGTGGCGAGGGTGAGGGCGATCACGGAAGACTACCCGGTGCCAAACTGCCGGTCGCCAGCGTCACCCAGGCCAGGCACGATGTACCCGTGCTCATTGAGGTGACTATCAATAGCAGCCAGATGAATGGGCACATCGGGATGGGCGCCGGTCAGGGCGCGCACACCCTCGGGGGCGGCAATCAGGCCGAGGAACTTGATGCGCCGGGAGCCCCAGGCTTTCAGGATGTTGACCGCTGCCACCGCCGACCCGCCGGTGGCGAGCATGGGATCAACCACGATTGACAGGTCAATATCCGGTTCTTTGGGGAGCTTATTGTAGTAGGTCACCGGCTGGAGCGTCTCGTGGTCGCGAAAAATGCCCAGGTGCCAGACGTGGACAGTGGGGAGGATATCGACAATCGCTTCGGACATGCCCAGACCGGCGCGAAGGATGGGAATAACGCCGACCCGCTCGGCCACTTCGTAGCCCTGAGCGGTGGCCAGGGGGGTTTCGACAGTCAGGGGGGCCAGGGCCAGATCCAGAGAAGCCTCGTAGAAGAGCAACTGGGCAATCTCGCGCACCAGTTCGCGAAACTTCTTCGGTTCGGTCAACTTGCTACGCAGCAGGGCCAGTTTATGCTGCACCAACGGATGGCGTGACACGTGCACCTGACCCGCCATAGATCATCCTTCCGAGAGCTTATAGCCCACTCCGCGCACGGTAATAATCAACCGTGGGCGCGACGGTTCGAGTTCCACCTTCTCACGCAGGCGGCGCACACACACATCGACCAGATTGGTTTCGCCGACGTATTCATACCCCCAGACCTCGCGGAAGAGCGTCTCGCGGTCGAAGACCTGCCCGGCATTGGCGGCGAGGAAGTAGAGCAATTCAAACTCCATGGGCGTCAGGTTGACCTCGTGGCCGCGCACGGTGACACGATGGCGGGGCGCGTCAATTTCAATCGGCCCGACACGCACGATCGGCGGGGCGCGCCGTGACTGATAACCCTCGACGCGGCGCAGAATAGCCTCTACGCGAGCGATCAACTCGACGGTTTTGAACGGCTTGACAATATAATCATCGGCGCCTAATTCAAAACCGTGAATAACATCATCGGTCCCATCACGGCTCGTAAGAATTACGATCGGCACATCGCTTTGCTCGCGGATGCGCTGGCAGGCCTCGAAGCCATCCACATAGGGCATCATCACGTCGAGGATGATCACATCGAAAGGCTGCTTCTCGAACGCCTGGAGCGCCTCAAGGCCATTGCTTACGGCGGTCAGTTCGTAGCGGGGATCTTTGAGCGTCACCTGGATAAGGTTCGCAATCGAGGGATCATCATCGGCGATGAGGATGCGCCGGGGAGCAAGCGCCTCTTCAGAGACACGGTCAGATGTGCGGCGGAAGAGCGGCATAGCACCAGGTTCGGGTGGCAAGGTACGCATTCGCAGCGGTGTCAGGCGCGGGAACGCCGGGCCGCACACCGCTTATACCCATGCACTGCTGCCAGTGGGCGGAGCGGAGCCGGCGTAACGTGTTGCGCGCTCCCCGCGCCCGGCGGTCCAATGGGCCGTGGCGCCTGCGGCACGGTTCATCGCGCCGCGCGCACGGCAACGCGTACAGTTGACCGGTTCATACCGCCTCATCCAGACGACGGCGATACTCAGAGCGCTCGGTGCGCGGCACCAGAATGGGATGCCCACGTCCGGCAACCACTTCGGCGTTGATGATACAGCGTCCGATATGCTCCTGAGCCGGCACTTCGTACATCACCTCGAGCAACACCTCTTCGACGATGCTGCGCAGGGCGCGCGCTCCCGTCTTCGCCTGCATGGCGCGTTCGGCGATCGCCTCCAACCCGTCGGGGGTGAATTCCAGTTCAACGTGATCGAGGGCAAGCAACTTCTGGTACTGTTTGATCACCGCATTGCGCGGTTCGGTAAGGATGCGCAGCATGGCCTCGTGGGTCAGCGGTTCGAGGCCCACCACCACGGGCAGGCGCCCGATGAACTCAGGGATGAAGCCATAGCGCATCAGGTCATCAGGGGTGATCTGGGCGAGCAAGCGGGCGTGATCGGTGGTGCTAGCGCTGGGTTTCTGGCTCCCGAAGCCTAGCAGGTGCTTCCCACGAACGCGGCGGGCGATCACTTCCTCGACCCCCTCGAAGGCACCGCCACAGATAAACAGCACATTGGTGGTGTCGAAGGCGATATACTCCTGCTGCGGATGCTTGCGACCGGGCAACGGGGGCACATGGGCCACCCCGCCTTCGAGGATCTTCAGCAGGGCCTGTTGCACCCCCTCACCTGACACATCACGGGTGATCGAGGGATTGTCGGACTTGCGGGCGATTTTATCAATTTCATCGATGTAGATAATACCCGTCTGAGCGCGCTCGACATCGCCATCGGCGGCCTGGATGAGCCGGAGGAGAATGTTCTCGACATCCTCGCCGACATAGCCGGCTTCGGTGAGGGCGGTGGCGTCAGCGATAGCGAAGGGCACATCGAGCACGCGCGCCAGCGTCTGCGCGAGGAGGGTTTTGCCGCTGCCGGTCGGGCCGAGGAGCAAGATATTGCTCTTGCTAATCTCGACATCATCGATTTTGGCGCCAGCGCGGATCCGCTTATAGTGGTTGTACACCGCCACGGAGAGAACAATTTTGGCCCGCTCCTGCCCGACCACATACTGATCGAGTTTCTCGCGCAGCTTGCGCGGAGTGGGCAGGCGCGCCGGGCCAGGCGGCGCATTGCGGCGCGGCGTTACCAGTTGCTGCTCGGTCTCTTCGGCGATAATGGCGCTGCACAGGGCCACGCACTCATCGCAGATAAAGACGGTACCAGGCCCGGCGATGAGACGCTGCACCTCATCCTGACCCCGACCGCAGAACGAGCAGACGTAGGCGCCACGACCACTATTGCGGGAACGGGTCATTGGAATGTCTCCGATAGTCGAGAGCCAGAGCGCCGGCCTGGCGAGCGCGTGACGATCCTGAACGGCGCTCCGGCTCCGCGAACCTGCTGTTACTTCTTTTCGGCCAGTTCCTCAGGCATCAGGATCTCATCAATGATGCCATACTCTTTGGCCTGGATCGGCGTCATATAGGCATCGCGATCGAAGTCACGGGCGATCTTGTCCACGGGTTGGCCGGTATCACGGGCCATCAACTCGCGCCCCAGGTTCTGGAGGCGGAGCAGTTCACGGGCCTGAATCTCGACATCGGGGCCGGAACCACGGAAGCCGCCAAGGGCCGGGTGCATATGGATCGTCGAGTTGGGCAGGCTGAAGCGTTTGCCCTTCTCGCCACCGGCCAGAATGATCGTCGCCATACTTGCGGCCATACCCAGACAGACCGTGGCCACGTGCGGGCGAATGTGGTGCATCGTATCGTAGATCGCCAGACCTGCGGTGACCGACCCGCCGGGGCTGTTGATGTAGAGCCAGATATCGCGGTCAGGGTCCTCGCTGGCCAGGAAGAGCAATTGTGCCACGACCAGGTTAGCGATCTGATCATCGATCGGCGTACCGAGGATGACGATGCGCTCCTTGAGCAGGCGCGAATAAATATCGAAAGCCCGTTCGCCACGGCTGGTGCTTTCCACCACCATGGGTATTAAACTCTCGGGCCGGGGAAGTTCCCAGGAGGGGCCCTTTGGAGAGATCCAGTTCATTGTTTCCTCATCTGTTCCAGATCAACGTTGTATTATGTAACATTATACATCAGTTCGCCACGAAGCTGCGCTGCGCGCCAGGGGGAGGCAGAAAGTTTTTTTCCTGGGAAGGCGTGGCTCTCCCAAACCCTCCCACCGGGTGGGGGGATGGGGCAACCTGGTTGCCCCATCCCCCTGCTTGAGGGCGAGGCCCTCCCGCGGGCGGAGGCGTGGGGAAACCCGATTTCCCCACACCCCTCTCCGAGAGCTTATGTTCACGTGAGCGGCACGTTCTTATGCCGACGCCGGCGGCTCGGCCCCTGGCGACTCCACAGCCACAGGCGCTTCGGTGGTCGTGGTGGAAACCGGCGGCAGCTCGGGCTCAGACGAGTCGGCCGCCGGCGCCTCGGGTTCGGACGGCGCAGCGGCGACGGATGCCTCTGCCGGCACGGCAGGGGTGGAAGGTGCTTCAAGCGCGGGCGCCGTACCGGTGGCGATGGCAAGCAGGCGCTCACGAAACTTGCGATCGAGCACGATACTGGCAACGGTCAGGCGCATATCTGAGCGCAGCAACCCCATGACCCGTTCGCGCTGATCTTCAGCGTAGTCAAGGGCCAGGCGGTTGATCTCACGCTCAATCTCGGCATCGGAGGCGCTCAAGCCCTCGCGGAGCAGCACTTCGCGCACGGCCAGGTTGGTCTGCACCTGGCGTTCGGCCTCGGGCATCCGCTCAGCAATGGCCTGGTCACGCGTCAGGCCACGGTACTCCAACAGTTGCTCCAGCGTGATACCATAGCGCGCGAACTGCTGGCCCTCCCGCTCGAGCAACTGCTCAGCCTGGTCACGGATCATCACCTCGGGAATATCGAAACTGGTCTGGGCGACGAGCTGCTCAAGATAGGCATTCAGAACCCGCTCCTCGGCCTGCTCGCGGGTCGTCTGTTCGAGTTCAGCGCGGGTTTTGGCGCGCAGTTCCTCCAGGGTGCCGTCAAAGTTCTCGAGGGTGGGCAGTTCTTCCCAGTCGGGGAGCAGACGCTCCTGAATCTGGAGGATCTCGACCTTGAAGGTGACTTCCTTGCCGCGCACCCGCTCGTTAGCATGATCGTCAGACAGTCGGGCGGTTATTTCCTTCGTCTCGCCGACGTTCATCCCCAGCAAGCCGGCGTACAACTCCTCCACCAGCCGGCCCTTGACCACATCGAGGGTCTCCTCGGGGGCTGGTTCATCGGCCTCACGCTCGACCAGCGGCGCGCCGTCAACGATCGTGTCAAGGCGCACACGGATCTCGTCGCCTTCTTGCACGGGGCGGGGAGCATCGAGTTCCTTCAGCACCTTATGGCGCTCACGGATCACATCCATAGCTTGATCGACCAGTTCCTCGGTGACCGGCTCGACCTCCAATGGAACGTGGATAGCGCGGTAGTCGCCAACATCCACCGTAGGCGCCACGGGCACATGGACCGTAAAAATGAACGGATCGGAGGAAGAGATCCCCTCGAGACTGGGCGGACCGACAGGCTCGATGTTCTCCTGCTTGAGCGCATCGCGGAAGGCCTTATTGATCAAATCCTCCGACGCTTCTTTGATCAGCGTCTCGCGACCGAAGGTCCGCTCGATAATAAAACGGGGCACCTTGCCGGGCCGGAAGCCATGGACCGGATATTTTTGCGACAAGCGGCGCGCCGCCTGGTCGAGGCCACGTTCCAGGCGCTCCTTGTCAAGCTCTATCTGCAATGCAATCAGGCTCCCGGGGAGCTTTTCGGTAGTGATCTTCACGCTCAAACGTCTCCTGCATTTGCGCCGTAGCGCCTCGACCCACACACGCTTCCCGTTGCCGCGGGCGATACTCCGGCTCATTATAGCACGAGGCGCCTAACGTGAAAATGGCGGAACCAGGTTTCCCCATACCCCCGCCCGCGGGAAGGTGAGGGCGCAGCCCGCCCGCAGGAGGGTGTGGGAGGGCGCAGCCCTCCCAGGAAGAACCTTTTTTCATCCCGCAGGTACTATCTTCACCGGATTTGCATTTTTGCTCAAGCTGTGCTATACTCTCATTCGTCAGCGGGAGTGGCTCAGTTGGTAGAGCGACACCTTGCCAAGGTGTAGGTCGCGGGTTCGAATCCCGTCTCCCGCTCCATCATAAACCGTCTGCGTTCAATGGCGAACGCAGGCGGTTTTTTTCTGTGGCGCTCTTACTTGACCACCAGCACCGGGCAGTTCGCCCGCTGGGTGACGGCCAGGCTGACGCTGCCGAGCACCAGGCCCTTCCAGGGGCTTTGCCCGCGCGCGCCGATCACCAGCAGATCCGGCGCGCGTGTCTCTGCCACCGCGAGGATCACTTCACTGGCCGGCCCTTCGATCACGTCGGTTTCGACCTCGGCGACCCCCAGCTCACGCAGCCGTTTGGCCACGTCTTCTACCAGACCGCGCGACTCATCCAGGGCCGCGTGCAGCGCCTGGCTATAATTCGGCTCGCCAAGAATGTCCGGCGGGGCCGCCATCGCGTGCAGCACCAGCACGCGCGCCCCGTAGTGCCGGGCCAGTGAGGCGACGTAATCAACGGCTCGTTCGGCAGCCGCGGATCCATCGGTGGCGAGGATTATGTTGTGAAACATGGTGAACCTCCATTGGTTCTGGCTGTGCCGCAGAGCACAACAACCCGGCCCACCCTTGCGGGTGATCAAAGGTATGGTACCATCAAGCGACATCGCGGTGCGTTATCATCGGGTTACGGGCAGTGCAGGCACGTCTACGCGAACGGCGGCACAGTGGAAAGAGAGCGGCGCATGCATCCCCCCCAGGCACGGATCGGTTTCATTGCCACACGCCTCGCCGGCACCGACGGCGTTTCCCTTGAAGCGGCAAAATGGGCCGCTTTGCTGACCGGCATGGGGCACCACTGCTTCGCTTTTGCCGGCGCGTGCGACTGGCCCGCCGATCACGCCTATGTCGTCGCCGAGGCCCATTTCACCCACCCCGAGGTGCAGGCGGTGCAGCGCGATCTCTTCGACGACTACCGCCGCTCGCCCGAAACCTCAGCCCGGGTGCACCGGCTCAAGGAGCATCTGAAAACCCATCTGCGCACCTTTCTCAACGTCTACCGGCTCAATCTGCTGGTCGCGGAGAACGTGCTCTCACTGCCGATGCACGTGCCCCTGGGCCTGGCCCTGACCGAACTGATCGCCGAGACCGGCATCCCGGTCATTGCCCACCATCACGATTTTGCCTGGGAGCGCGAGCGCTTCAGTGTGCACGCCGC
>DAOTYR010000452.1:0-6399 GCA_034434655.1 Chloroflexaceae bacterium | reverse complement strand
GGCAAAGCGGCCCTTCCCCGAGCGGCGAGGATCTGCGCGCTTCGGAGATCAGGTATAGCAATAAGGACTAACGGGCTAATTACCATCATTCTCAGAGATATGTGTATGTTGTCATTTTTTAAGGAGGGTTCTTTTCGGGGCTTGTAGTGCCAACCCCGCTTGCGCGACTTTCACGTGAAAATAGTCCCTCGGAGAGGGGGATGGGGAAACCGGGTTCCCCCCTTTCCAGTGTGAGGGTGTGGGCAGGCACAGACCTCTCAGGAACGCCCTTCTCTGTCGGGTGGGATGCGGCGCAGCCGCGTGGAGAACCGAGGCTTCAAAGTCGCTTATGACAGCGGTTACTGCCAGAGGGCGCAGGAGGGTAGGGCCGCGGCAGGCACGGGGCGCGGCTCAACAAGATCCGACGGGGCCATGGCTACCTGCGCACTGCAACAAGGGCCAGGCTAGGGCCATGGGGATGGTCAGGTACGTCAAACGCCAGGCGCAGATCGTGGAAGCCGAAATAGCGCACAC
This sequence comes from Chloroflexaceae bacterium, assembly GCA_034434655.1. Taxonomy (GTDB): domain Bacteria; phylum Chloroflexota; class Chloroflexia; order Chloroflexales; family Chloroflexaceae; genus JACAEO01. The sequence goes on along the minus strand of DAOTYR010000452.1, from coordinate 5,886 downwards.
AGGCCAGTAACTCTTCGCGGGTCATCCAGGCGCTGTACGGCGCGCTGCCGCCGCAGAACTTCAATTCATCGAGCGCCGTCTGGTACTCCTGGCGATACAGGGTATGCCTGAACCCCTGGTACTCGGTGGTCCACCTCGAGGGAAATTTGGGCGCCAGAATTGGCGATGCCTGGATGATCATTTCGTCATAATAATGGGTCCAGATAAAAATCTGTTCACCGGTTCGGGCCATGAGGTCAATCAACTCGGCCGGGTTGCGCATATGGTAGAGCACGCCACTGGCAATAATCATATCGAACCGTCTCGGCGCAGCGCGGAGATATTCCACGAAATCGCCGCAGAGGAAGCGCACCCGCTGAAGGCCCAACAGTTCTTTAATGATCAGACACTTCAAAAAGGCGCGTCCATTGGCTTCAATCGCCACCACCTCCGCCGCTCCGGCCTGTTCCAACATGTAGGAATGGCCGCCTTCGAGCGGTCCCAGTTCTAACACGGAGCGTCCCTCAACCCCGCCGAACTGCTCAATTGCCCAGGTGATGCGCGCATCGGCGAAGAGGCCAATCGAGCCGGCCAGCGTATCGGTCAGAGGGGCCGGCAACGCAGAGGCCCACTCCCCTTTAAAGAGGTCGAGCGCCGTCTGGGGGCTGGGGGCGGTGGTGACGTAGTAGTCGAGCACGCGCGCTGACGGTTGATACACTGCCGGTGAAGCCGGCGAGGTTGCGGGTGTGGGGGTATCAACGATGTGCGCATCAATACCGGCAAGAGCCCGAAAGGCGGCGCGCACGCGCTGCTTCACAATGTCCAGACGCGCCATGAGATCCTCGCATGGAATACCTGGTCCCTTGTAGGGCAGGTGTGCGTTATCACTACGGACCCGGACGGGATCTGGATGCGTGTCAGGCATTCACGCCCCGGTTCTGCGCGGGCGCCGCAGGCGCTCGATCAACCCCAGCACGCGCATGACCCGACCAGACTCCAGACGCCGGATGAGGTCCTCCAGATGGGCGATATGAGCGTTCTTTTCGGCTATCACTGCGTCGAGTTCGGCCTCGCGATTCGCGGCAGGAGGGGGTGGGGGCAACGCGGTCGTTGCAAACGTGCGATCCGCAGCGTAGCGCGGGTTGGCACAGAAGGCGATCAGCGGTTCCAACGCGCGTTGCCAGGAACATGCCGCCCGGGCGGACGCGAACGCGGCGGCGTAGCGCTGCCGCGGCTCGGGTTCGCGCGCCAGATCGAGCAGGGCTTGCGCGAAGCATACGGGGTCGCCAATCGGCACGACATAGCCAAGCCCGCGTTGCGCGACGGTATCGGCCAGCGTGTCTCCCGCCGTCACTACCATGGGCAAGCCCGCCCAGATATAGTCTAGCATCCGGGTGCGAAAGGCGAAGCGGGTTTCGATATGCTCCAGATGGGCGCTGACCCCGATATCGGCTTCCAGGAGATAATTGGCCCGCTCGGCATAGGGCACCCAGTGGTCGTTGAAGAACACCGTATGCCCCAACACGTCGAGTTCTTCAGCCAGCGCGACGGCTTTGCCGTACATCTGCATTTCAGGCACATCGGTGGTATTGGGGTGAGTGCTGCCCAGAAAGAACAGCTTCAGATCGGGCCGTTGCGCGCGCACCAGCGCCATCGCCCGGATCACCGTCAGCGGATCGAGCCAGTCCCAGATGCCGCCGCCCCATAAAATGACGGTGTCGGTTGCGGCGATGCCAGGCACCACGCCCTTCAATACCTGGCGGGTATGCTCAGGAGGCGTCTCCGGGCAACCAAAGGGAACCACGTCAATCAACGAGCGAAATGTCTGATCCTGAACATAGGTCGGGAGATCGAGCCGCCCCAGGGTCAGCAGCACCCCGAGCCAGAGATCGCGTTGGCGTTCGCTGGCGCAGAGAAAGAAATCCCCGCGGATCAACTGCCTGGCGATTGTATCCAGCACATCATGAGTGCCGGCCCGACCGTGGATCGGCCCCTCTTTTGCGAAGAAGGCCAACCCTTCGAGATAATAGGGATCATACAGATCAACGATCAGGTACTTATCCAATGAACCGACCACCGGGTAGCGTCGCAGGGTGTAGCCCTGCACAATAACGATCTCGGCATACTCGACCAGATTGGCCATGAGTTGCTGGTCATCCCGTTCGAAGGCCACCATCTGCACACCGGGCAGTTCCAGGGTGGCCTGATCTGGCGCAGCCAGGGTCACCTCGCAGACGGCGCTCAAGCCACGCGCCAGTTCGACCGCGCGAATGCCCACGCCGGCCAGGTGCGCCGAGACCGGGTCGCTGCTCACGATCAGCACCCGCCGTTTTCGCTGCGTTGACAGCATAGCAGTGACTCCCAGGGCATCGAGGATGAGGCGGGTGAGCAAGGGGCGCACCTCGAACTTGTAGTGCATCGAGAAGGGATTGCGGAAGAGGGGAAAGATCTCCGCATCGGAACGCGCTCGACGCGCCTGAATGCGCTGCCGCTTTTCCCACAGCCCGGGAAACTGCTCCAGCACGTCTTTCATCCCCGCAACCGCGCTCAGCGCCTGTGCCGGAACCATCACCTGCTCCGCCAGCGCTGATGGGGGATCATGGGGCTCAAAATGAAAACCCTCCCAGGGCACTGCGCCGTTCGTATAGCCGATGATGCGCTGAAACATCATCAGGAACGACGCGCTGAGCGCCCGGTAGAGATGGGCCTCTTCATAGTTTTTTATCACCATCATTATAGCATTGCGCTCGAAAAGCCGGTACATCTGCGCTTCGCGCATGCGGCTGGAGGTGCCATGATGACGATGGTAGACAATCGCGGAAGGGGTGATCAGCACCCGATAGCCGAGCAACCACAATCGCCAGCCAAAATCTATGTCTTCGTAGTAGGCGAAAAAATCCTCATCAAAGCCCCCGACATCAAGAAAAATGGCCCGATCAACCAGCATCGCTCCGCCACAGGCAAACAATGACTCATGCTCGCCAGGATTGATCGCCTCGACAGGAAGATCATAGAACATCTGGTATCCAAACCCGTAGAAACTCGAGCCGCCACCGATAAAATCAATTCGCTTCCCCTCCCAGTCGAGAATCCGTGAGCCGACACACACCACGCCGCGCTCGCGATGCGCTTCCAGAGTGTTGACCATCGTGGCGATCCAGTGGGGATCGAGCCGGGTGTCATTGTTGATCAGCGCCAGATAGGCGCCTGTCGCTGCGGCGGCGCCTTGATTGACCGCGGGGGCAAATCCCACGTTGCGCTCGTTGCGAAGAATCCGCACCGCCGGAAACCGTTCGTTCACGAACGGCACCGAACCATCGCTTGAACCGTTGTCCACCAGGATCACTTCGACCAGATGGGGGGGATAGTCCTGATCAACCAGGGATTGCAGACAGGTTTCCAGATGGTGGCGCCCATTCAGATTGACCACCACGACGGAGACGGTTGCGGAACTCATTGGCAGGGTTTCTCCGGTAAAACGGGCTTCATGCTCCAGCGTAGCGGCCGGTTCAGGATTGCTGTGCTTTGGGGCGAAAAAAGGCCATGCGCCGATCCTCCAGGGCGCGCAGGATGCGCATCACGCGTCCAGACTCGATACGCGCGAGGGCGCTTTTCAGGTCGTTGATGTGGGCGATCTTCTGGTCGCGATCGGTCTCCAACTGCTGCACATACGCTTTCAGGTGCGCGTATTCTTGCCGGGCCGCGGCGAGCAGGTGTTCGGTCGCAATAAGCGCCTGTTGATGCTCGTGCAGCGCCTGGGAACATTCCTCCAGCGAGCGGGCATAGGTCAGCAACTTCTCGTGCTCGGAGGTCAGCGCCTGGGAACATTCCTCCAGCGAGCGGGCATAGGTCAGCAACTTCTCGTGCTCAGCCGATAATTCAAGACGAAGGGAATGGATCGTCTGATTAGCGTGTTCGATCTGCGTGCGCTGGTTCAAGACCAGTTCACGCAGATCGGTCGTGGCCTTCCATACCTCCCAGTAACGCCGCTCGTAATCACGCACGATGCGGGGCAGCGGTTCGGCCCTGCGGCGCAGGCGCATGGCCCAGGGGGTAATAAAACTGGCGTCGAAGTCTACGTCGCGCACGAACCCGTGGTGCGCGAACAGTTCAGCCCAGTGTTCAATGGGATGAACGTTAACATGCGTGGCCTCTTTGAAGTCCAGAGGGGATGAAGAAAACAGAATATCGTCAGTATAAGCGGTGAGATTGGCAATGGCCGTCTCAGCCTCGCGCTGCGGCATATGTTCCAGCACTTCAATGCATACAATCAAATCGTACCGGCGCTCCAGAGGTTCAGTCACCGAAGCCACCCGCACAAAGGGACGCACCGACTCCGGGGCATTGGTGATCGCGAATTCGGAGATGTCAACCCCTTCGGCCTCCACTCCCAACAGGCGCAACTGCTCGATGAGCAAACCCAGGGCGCATCCGGCGTCAAACACGCTGCGCGGGCTAAGGCGCTGGACAATTTCTTTGGCGATGTTGCCGAAAAAGGCCATCCAGTGCTCATCACGTTGATAGGGAACCCCGCAACCGGTTTTGTAGTAGAACTCGCCATAGAGTTCTTGGGGATTGAAATTCGCCATACTGTATTCCTCTGTTACAGGATGTGCCCGGTCGCTTGCCGGCGGGGAGGGCTTGCGGCCCGTCACGAACTGATCCTTCCCCGCCCGCGGCGAGAGCGCCGTGGGCGTTGCGCCAGGCCGCCAGGCCGCCGCGGGCGGGAAAAGGGGTATGGCGTGAGGCGAAGCCTCCCGGCATCCCTCCACCGCGTACGTCCTGTCAAATAAGCGAACGCGGCGCTTCAGCCCCCCTCCCAACCTCCCCCGGCGGGGGGAGGAGCCGCGCGCTCGCCCCCAGCGGGGGCGGGCTGGAGAGGTGATGGTCAGCTTAGGCATGGTTTCCTACGCACGTGACAGTTGGCCTCGACACGGGACTCCGGGGGTGGCTGTGGAGAGGCCTGGCCCCTCCACACCTCCCCGCCAGACTGTCAAGCGCAAACCGCAGGTTTTATGGTCTTTGAGCAATTCATCCGGTCTACCGCGCTGGCCGTGGGGCTGATGGTCTTTGAGACATTCATCCGCTATGCCGGGTTGGCCGTGGGGCTGAAGCCCTCGGCTAGGGGATGCGAAGGCCGCCTGCGCGGCCTATATCGGATTATGTATTCAAAGACCATAAGCCCTCGGCCAGGCAAGGCCAAGCCCGCCTGCGCGGGCTATACCCGTTTTAATTCTTAAAACTCATGAAACATGCCTTATTTGAAACGGATTGCTGCTAGGCGCCTTGCCAGCGCCAGGCGCCGTGGAGACCGAAGATCCCGTATCGCTCCTGAACGTGATCGCTTTGCACCACCAGTGTGTACAGCCGATCATGCAGGTCGTAGATGTGCATCTGCGTGGCATCAACGACCGCCACGCTGATAGCATAGCGACCGGCCAGCAAGGGCAGCCTGGGGATCGTGTAATCCACGACCCCGGTTCCGCTTACCTGGTCAATGGTAACCCCGTCGAACCCCGTATTGGGGCCGCTCAACCACAGGCCGCTCTGGTGGTAGATCCCGATGCCGAACACCGGCTGCCGGACAGGCTCATGCGCCAGGTACGTCATGCGTATCGTGAGAGGCGCCCAGGTCTGGAAGACGGAGCGTTCCGCGCCATCGGCATCGAGCAACTGGACGCCCGTAATCTCGATCTCGCGGCTGCCCCGCCGAAACGGGCTGTTGCTCAGATCCGCGTCACCGCTGGCGCGGGCCCGGTCCTGCCCAGCGGCGAGGCGCTCCTGCTCCTTGCGGTTCACATCGGCCAGATAGGCATCGATAACCTCGCCGGCAGGTCCATAAGCGCGTTGCTCGCCGTGATCGAGCCAGACTGCCACATCGCAAAGCGAGCGCACCGCCTCCAGGGC
>DAOTYR010000451.1:0-2073 GCA_034434655.1 Chloroflexaceae bacterium | reverse complement strand
CCAGCGAACGCGCGACCTGCGGCGAGCCAGGATACGCTCATAGTGGCCCAACAACTCATCCATGACCCGGCTCCAGGAGCGCCGTTCGGCAGCGGCGCGGCCCGCGGCGCCCATCGCTCGAACGCGATCGGGGGCCTCCAGCACCTCGCGCACGCGGCCGCATAAATCAGTAATGTTGCCAGGGGCAAACAGCGCCCCGGTTTCACCCGGACGCACCAGATCGATCGCCCCGCCGGCGCGGGCGGCGACCACGGGCAACCCCGACGCCATCGCCTCCTGGATCACCTGGCCGAAGGTCTCGGTGTCGGATGGAAAGACGAACAGATCGGCGCTGGCATAGGCGGTCGCCAGTTCGTCGCCACGCAGGTAGCCGGTGAAATGCGCCGGCGCACCCGACAGGCGGCGTTCAAGGGCGGGACGGGCGGGTCCATCGCCGACCAGCACCAGGCGCGTGTTCGCCAGGTGCGGCAGGGCTTCGGCCAGCACCTCGAGGCGCTTCTCCGGCGCCAGGCGCCCCACGTAGAGCAGCACGCGCTCGTCCGGGCGCGCGCCCACCGCGGCGCGCCAGGCCGGGCTGCGCCGCCCGGGATGAAAACGCTCGGTGTCCACGCCGCGCCCCCACAGCCGCAGGCGGCGAAATCCACGGGCGCGCAGGTCGGCCATGGTTGCCGACGAGGGACAGAGGGTCAGCACGCAACTGTTGTGGACCCAGCGCAGGTAGCTGTAGGCAAGGTCGCGGAGGAACCCCAGGCCGTAATGGGCGCTGTAGGCCGGGAAATCGGTGTGGTACGCGCCGATCAGCGGCGCGCCGAGGCGACGCGCGGCGTGCCGTCCGGCCACACCGAGGGCCATGGTTCCGGCCAGGTGCACCAGGTCGGGGCGAAAGCGTCGCAGGCGCGCGGTGATGCCGGGCTGCGGCGGGGTGATGCGTAGCTCGGGGTAGGCCGGCAGCGGCATGCCGCGCATGGGCACGATCTCCGCCCCGGCGTACTCGAGCGGGGCGCCCTCCGGCGCCAGCAGCAGGGCCTCATGCCCCCGGCTGCGCAGATGCTCGAGCAAACGGCAGAGGGTGGTCACGACGCCGTTCACATTCGGCAGAAAGGTCTCCGTGATGAACGCTATCCGCACCGACCGCTCCTGACCGCGAGAGGCGTGCACATGTTGCAGGGTGGTTCGATAAGGACCCAACATAGTATGCCCCACAAAGATTGTGAGCCAACGATGCCGGAGTTAACGGCGGGCTAAGGTCTGGTCAACCGTTGATTGCGAAGGGCTGATCCGCATGTGGGGAAGGCGGCTGCACCACGCCCCATGGGCGCGCACGTAAGCGTGTGGCTCCGTGAAGCCTCAGGTGGCTTGCCAGAGCGCGATGAGGCCCAGGGGGCGCAGGCGCTCGACGGGCTTTCTGGGACGATCCTGGGAGTGCACACTCCCATCTTGCCGCTTCAGCCCTCCATGCGGCTCCGCCGCACAACGCCGCAATGAACATAAGGTTCTTTCTGGGAGGGCTTCGCCCTCCCAGACCCTCCCGCGGGTGGGGGAATGGGGAAACCCGGTTTCCCCATTCCTCTGCTCCAGCAGCCTATTTTCACGTTAGGTCGGCCACAAAGGCCTTGCGGTCCTTCCACGCCACGTAGGTCAGGCTATGCCGCACTTAATGGATGACACAGCGCTGCACCTGGGCTTTGGGGAACACCGCATGGATGGCCTCCGAGAAGGCCACGAGCCCGTCCACACAGGCGATGAAGATGTCCTGGACGCCCCGGCTTTGCAGATCCGTCACCACCGAGAGCCAGAAGTTCGCGCCTTCACCACCGTCGCCGACCCAATGCCCCAACACGTCGCGCTGGCCGTCGAGGTCGACCCCCAACACCACATAGACTGCGGTATTGTGCACGCGCCTGTCACGGCGCAGCTTCAGGTGAATGGCGTCCAGGTAGACGATGGGGTAGATGGCGGCCAACGGCCGGTTCTGCCAGGCCTCGACCAGGCCCCAGACCTTGTCGGTCACCGTGCTGATGGTTTGGGGCGAGACCTCCACGCCGTAGGCCTCCTGCAAGGTGTCCTGAATAT
>DAOTYR010000450.1:0-12182 GCA_034434655.1 Chloroflexaceae bacterium | reverse complement strand
AGCCGCATGGACGGCTAACGTGAACATAGGCTCTCGAAGAGGGTGTGGGGAAACCGGGTTTCCCCACGCCCCCGCCCCGCAGGGGCATGGGGAAACCGGGTTTCCCCATGCCCCCACCCGCGGGAGGGTCTGGGAGGGCGCAGCCCTCCCAGGAACAACCGTATGTTCATCGCGGCGTTGTGCGCGAATTGCATGGACGGCTGATGTGATACTATAGGCTGGTGCTGATACTAAAGCGTCATAGAGACGCCGCAGGCTTGTGAGCGCTTCCTGACGTGAATATAGGCTCTCGGAGGAAGGGGACTGGGGAAACCTGGTTTCCCCAGTCCCCCACCCGGTGGGAGGGTTTGGGGGCGTAGCCCTCCCAGGAAGAACCTGTGTTCATCAAAAATGGTAGATACCTGGTCAGGCAGGGTGCCAGATTCCCCTGTGGAGGTGAGGAACGTATGGCCATCGAAGCGGCATTGCGCGGGGTTCAGGTGCTGGAAGTGGCAACCTATTTGCCGGGGCCGGCCTGCACTCAGGTGCTGGCGAGCCTGGGGGCGCGGGTGACCAGGGTGATGCGGCCAGGCGGCGATCCGCTCCGGCGGCTTCCACCGCTGCACGCGGCGTACCCGTCGCTGAATGCCGGCAAGGTTGAGGTGGAACTGGATCTGAAGCGCCCCGAGGACGCGAACGCCTTTCGCTCCCTGGTGCGCCAGGCTGATGTGCTGGTGGACGGGCTGCGTCCGGGCGCGCTGGAGCGCCTGGGTGTCGGCCCGACGACCCTCCGGGCGTTGAATCCGCGCCTGATCTACTGCGCACTGAGTGGTTACGGCCAGTCGGGGCCACTGAGCCATCTGGCGGGACACGATCTGAACTTCGTGGCTCTGTCCGGGTTGCTGGCGACCACGACGGTGAACGACGAGCCGGCCCTGCCGGGGACGCAACTGGCCGATCTGGTAAGTGGCCTGACCGCCGCGACGGCCATTCTGGCGGCGCTGCTCGCCCGTGGAGACGGGCCGGGTTGCCTGCTCGACGCGCCGATGCTGGCAGCGACCCGCTGGTTGATGACCCCGTGGTATGCGGTGGCCCGCGCGGGTGGGCAGCAGGGAGGGTTAAGCGGCCGAATGGCCTGCTACCGGGCCTACCGCACCGCCGATGGGCGCTATCTGGCCGTAGCCGCGCTTGAGCCGCATTTCTGGGCGCGCTTCTGTGAGGCCCTCGGGCGTCCTGATCTCGCTGCGCGACACCAGGATGCCGATCAGCAGGCCCTGGCCAATGAGATTGCCGCGCTGATCGCCCGGCGAAGCCTGGAGGAATGGAGGGCCGTGTTCGCCGATCTCGATGCCTGTGTCACGCCGGTGTTGACGCTCGAGGAAGCGGCGCGCGACTGGGATGGGGCGGCCGGCTTGCCCTGTTCATCGTCAGTCTGGCCCTGACCAGGGATGTGGCGCCCGGCGCTCGCGCGGGTCGGGGCATGGGGCAACCTGGTCGCCCCGTGTTCAGATCAGCCGTCCATGCGGCTGCGCCGCACACGAACAGGATGAACATAGGTTCTTCCTGGGAGGGCTGCGTCCTCCCAAACCCTCCCGCGGGCGGAGGGATGGGGAAACCCGGTTTCCCCAGTCCCCTGCGTGAGGGCCAGGCCCTCCCGCGGGCGGAGGGATGGGGAAACCCGGTTTCCCCATCCCCCTGCTCCAGCAGCCTATGTTCACGTTAGAGCACGATCTTCCGTTCCGCAATCAACTTGTTCCGCAGCTTGCGGTACAGTTCATCGTAGTTGAGGCGCCCCATGGTGATCTCGTACTTGTAGGCCTGCAGCATCTTGTGCACCTCGGCGTCAAGGCGCTCCTCGACCATCAATTCATCGGTGATGATTTCGATGATGGCGAGTTTCAGCGCCGTATCGTCGCCGCGAAAGAGCACGCCGTCAACGTCGGCGAGGGTGTCGATGAGATCGACGGCGAGAGCCTCGATCTTTTGAGGCGAGAGTTTCATCCCTTCTCCTCACGGATGGCGGCAAGGGTCCGGCGCAAGGTTCGCAGTTCCTCGATGCGCTCGGGGGGCAGGCGTCGGATCGGGCCGAGCAGCGCCGCGGCGTGGATAATGCGCGCGCAGTGCTCGAGTTGTTCCATCAGGTAATAGGCCTCAAGGGGGGTGCGGCCCAGGGTCAGCGCGCCGTGGTGCGAGAGCAGCACCGCGTTGTGGTCGCCGATGAGATCGTCAACCGCCGCGCCCATTTCGACGGTGCCGGTGCGGGCGTAGGGTGCGGTGGGTACGGGGCCGAGGGAAAGCACCGCTTCAGGCAGGAGTGGCTCGGCCATGCTGATGCCCGCCAGGGTGAGCGCGACGGCGGTGGGCGGATGGGCGTGGACGCAGGCCAGAACATCGGACCGCCGGCGATAGACATGCAGGTGCAGCAGTTGCTCGGAAGACTGGCGGCGGCCTGGCCCCGCGCGGAGCAGCGCGCCCTCGGAGTCGATTACCACCAGGTCCTCGGGTTCCAGTTCGCCTTTGCACATCCCTGCCGGGGTGATCAGGATCGTTCCATCGGGCAGGCGCGCCGAGATGTTGCCATCGCTGGCGGCAATCAACCCGCGCTGGTATAGCCGGCGTCCTACCTGGACAATCACCAGGCGGAGGGCGTCTTCGTTCGCCATGGTTCACACCTACGTTACTGCCCTCGCGCGGAGGGGACAAGGTCCTCTCAGGAGCGCTCCTGGTCGGGTCGATCAGGGTGGGGAAGCCGGGCTTCCCCCCGCCCCTGCCTGCGGGGAGGGCCCGGGAAGGCACTGCCCTTCCAGAAAAGGAATCGGATACCCTGGTTATCCAGACAGGCTCTGAGCGCCACGGGGTGTTATAAGCCGCGACGGCGCCGTAGGGCGGCGCGTAGCTGGCGGGTGAGCAGCAGGGCGAAGAGCGCCCACCCGAGCCAGGCGATCAGCGTCTGGCTCAGGCGGGTGAGCAGCAACCCGATGAGCAGCGCCACGCGCACGGTGGCCACGAGGGAGCGCTTCCAGGCCAGCACGCGCGGGGTCGCCTCCCAGTCGATCGCGGCGATGCGCGGCAACAGCCCCCGTTCCAGGCATCCTTCCAGCGAATACACGTAGATCGTATCGGTAAACTGACCGGCGAGGATCAGGTCGCGTTCCAGCGCCTCCCACGACAGGGGCGGCAGCCCCCGGATGCTTCGGGTGCGTGAACTGGCGCCGTCGACGACACCGACGGCGATGCTATCGGCGGCAGGGCCGTAACTGGCGATCAGCGCGCCTCCCAGGTCATCCTCCAGGGCCGCCAGCGGAATGCTGCTGTAACAGATCAGCACCTCGACATCGGCGGGCACATCCACGATGTCGAGCATACGCTGGGCCAGGGTGCTACCGGCCCGCCGATCGTCGGCCACGACGGGCACCTGGTAGGTGTGTACTTCATAGCCATCGTGACGGATTTCGCTTACCAGGTCGGTGTATGCGTTGCGCGCGGCGCCGTAGAGCACGTTGTCGCGGGCGCGCAAGAAGCGGCGGGTCAGGTGGCGCAGGTTGCCGTGTTGCAACTGGTCAATGGCGCTGCCCGGAGGAGCGATGTTCAGACCAACGGCGTGGAAGTGCAATGCATGCTCTCGCACCCAGTCGCGGAAGCGATGATAGCGGGCAAAGGCCTGGGGATAGTTCTGGAGATTGAACCAGAAGTCTTCGCCGGGGGGCAGAAGCAGCCAGGCGATGACCGTGACCTGCCGCTGGTTCAACAAGCGCACCGCCTCGGCGAGGGGTTGGGTGAAGTCGTAGAGCGCCACGGCGACGCCGTAACCGTGAGCGGCAAGGTAGGCCGCGAGCCCGCTGTCGCGCAGGCGCGCGAGCAGTTCGGCCCCGTCGAGTTCACTGAAAAAGATCACCTGGGGCTGGCCGTAGCCAGGTCCCACCGCTTCTCTTGTTGGGGTTGCAGCTTGCACTGATGTTGATACGCTCAGACGTGGTTCGCACCCGGATTGCCGTTGGAGGGGGCGGGGAGGCGGAGCGTCACCGCAACCCTGGTTGTGCGAGGCTCCGGTTAAGAGTTGCGCGCCAGAACTCTCCTACCGCTATTATACATCGGTATGGCCCGCGAGGTCGCGATGACCGCAGGGCGGTTGTACCGCCCGCCTCCAGCAGTGAGTTTGGGGCGGAGCGCCGCCCTCGAGCAGGGGAATGGGGAAACCGGGTTTCCCCATCCCCTCACCCGGTGGGAGGGTCTGGGAGGGCTCCGCCCTCCCAGGAACACCCAATGGTCATCCCGTCGGGGTGCGGCGGAGCCGCATGGACGGCTAACGTGAACATAGGCCGCTGGAGCAGGGGGATGGGGAAACCGGGTTTCCCCATCCCACCCGGTGGGAGGGTTGGGGAGAGCGGAGCCCTCCCAGGAACACCCTATGTGCATCGCGTCGGGGTGCGGCGGAGTCGCATGGACGGCTGGTGAGGTATTCGAGGGAGGGCGAAGCCCGGGTAGCTCACGGCTGGGGCATATCGCAGCGCGGGCTGGCGCTGGAGGCTATGGCGGTACTTCCATTAAGGAACCAGACAAGGATACTTCCGTCCCACTCCACGCTAAAGGTGAATCTCGGGTAGACCTCGGGCTGGGCAGGTGGGAAGACCGTGGGTTGGCCTCGATCAATGGGATCGGGAGAGAAGCGATTGTCCGGCCCAACCGAAACTGCCACCGGCCCGGTTGGGGTGTTGCGATAGGTAAAGTACGCGATGTAGCGCGTATCGCTAACCCTGGCAACACACTGCAGGACTGGACGCAATGTGGCGCCTTCATCAGGCTCGGCCGTGGCCGTCTCGATCGGCGTCGCCGTAGGCGTATCGGTGGGCGTGCTGGTGGGCGTGCTGGTGGGCGTCGCCGTGGGCGTGCTGGTGGGCGTGGCCGTGGGCGTGCTGGTGGGCGTCGCCGTGGGTGTGCGGGTAGGCGTTGCCGTAGGCGTATCCGTAGGCGTGCTGGTGGGCGTGGCCGTGGGCGTGCTGGTGGGCGTGGCCGTGGGCGTGCGGGTAGGCGTTGCCGTAGGCGTATCCGTAGGCGTGCGGGTAGGCGTCGCCGTGGGCGTGCGGGTAGGCGTCGCCGTGGGCGTGCTGGTGGGCGTATCGGTAGGCGTGCGGGTGGGCGTGGCCGTGGGCGTCGCCGTGGGCGTCGCCGTGGGCGTATCGGTAGGCGTGCGGGTGGGCGTATCGGTAGGCGTGCTGGTGGCTCGAGCGGTGGCGGTCGCGGTCTCCGTCGCCGGCGCCGTGGCTGTTGCCGTCGGCGGAAGCACCGTTGGCTCAGGGCTGCGAGTAGCAGTCGGCGTCGCCGTTGGTCGCAGGGTTGGCGCGAAGGGCGGCGGCAATTCCTCGCCGATCGGCTGGGACGGCTGCCCATCTGTCGGGGTGGGCGCGGTGCCGTTCTGGTCAGCGTCAGGGCTGGTGATCGGCGTGGCGACACCGCCGGCGATCCGGCTCGGTGTCGGTGAGGGCGCAGGGATGACGGCAATCACCGGCGTGCGGGTTGGGCGGAGCGTTTCGGTGGTCCTATCAGGCGCGGGTGGAACCGAAGCGCCGGGGTCAGCCGGCAGGTTGCCGGCAATGCTCGACACTTCGTTGGCGGCCGACTCGATAATCTGTTGCGTCTCGGCGTCGGGCGCGGTGGTGGTGCGCAGATCGGACTCGGCGCGCGCCAGGAGCCGTTCGATGCGCTCGACAATCTGTTGCTGGACCTCAGGGCTGGTATCGGGCAACTTCTCGATCGTCTGGCGTACCTGGCTGTCGAGTTGCCGCACCATCTGGTTGAGTTGTTCGGGATCGGCGTCGCCGCGTTCGGTAAGGGCGTTGATCTCGGCAATCCGGCGTTCGACGCGGGCCGCGGCAAGATCGGCGCGCCGGTCGGGATCGGCGGTGAGGGCGATCCGCGCCTGTTCGGAGGCGAGTTTCCAGGCGTAAAGATAATCGCCGGGGAGGCTGCGCGCGGCTGTCTGGTCCACCGAATAAAAGGTCAGGAAGAAGATCAGCAGGGCGGTGAGGGCGACAGTGGCCATACGGAGCGTGCCACGGCGCGCAAAGCGGTTGGTCAGCGGGCGGAGGGCGCGCCGCAGGCGCTGCCAGAACGTTTCGGGGCGGGTGTAGGTAGCCCGGGCGATCTCCTCGATCTCGCGGCGTCCGGTAGCGAGCCACTGCTCGAGCGATGGCGGCATCGAACTGGCGGCCTGCCGCCGGATGGCGGCGGCCGTCCGGAGCATCGGCTCAAGGGCAGCGCGATGCTCCGGATGGGCGCCCAGGATCTCTTCAATGCTGGCGCCGGCCCGGAGCTGCTCGAGAGCCTCATCGAGAAGTTGTGACAGATCCGGACGCACGGTCAATCTCCCGCGGGCGCCTCGTAGGGCATAGCCGGCATGTCACGCCGAGTCATTGTGATGCCTACGTCGCGCTCGTTCAGGACGCATGGGCGCCGGCAGCCCTGTTCACCTCGCGATGTCGGCGGCCCCCCGGTGAAGGCAGGTTCTTCGGCCTCGCGGTTGAGGATCTTCTGCAGGCTCTGCAGCGCCCGATGCTGAATGGCTTTCACCGCCCCTTCGCTACGCTGCAGCACGCCGGCGATCTCGCTGTTGCTCATATCGGCAAAGAAGCGCAGGGTGAGCACCTGCTGCTGGTCGCGGGTGAGCTGGCCGATGGCGTGCTGCAGAGCGATACGGTCAGTGATCACACGGACATCGTTCTCGCTGCTGCTGTCAACGAGATCGTCGCGCGTATCAAACGGCGTGGATACGACGCGGCGCCGGCGCTGGTGGCTGTAGAGCACATTGGCGGCGATAGTGTACATCCAGCCGAGAAACGCCTTCTCGTCACGGTACTCGAAGCGATCGATGCCGTTGATAATCTTGATAAAGACCTCCTGGGTCAGGTCCTGCGCGAGTTCGAGTTCGGTCACCCGGACATGCAAATAGCGCAGGATCAGGCCAGCGTAGGTGGCGTACAACTCGCTGATTGCAGTCGGGTCGCGCTGTTGGGCGCGATCGATCACGGCGCGCAATTGGTCCGAGGAGAGCATCGCTCGTCCTACGACCTGCCGCACCCTTCCGCTTGCCGGCGGCCGCATACGCCGCTTACTTATACAAACGCCTCGGCAAGCGAAAAAGTTGCGCCAGGTCGCCCACTAATCTTCAGCCTGATCCTGCGTTCCGTCTGCTTTGCTGCTCAACGACAGGAGGTGCGCGGTCGCCTGCCGGCGGGGAAAGGGAGAGGACCTACGGCCCTCCACGACCCGCTCGCGGTGGCCTGGCGAAGCGCCGGCAGCGCCCCTGTCGGGGGCGGAGAACCTGGCGCAGCCTTCCCGCGCCCCTCCACCGCGTGCATCCTATCATTGAACGCTCGTTTCATGCCACTTTGCATTATAGCGGTTGACGTTCGAGTCTGTAAGGGAAAAAACTGTTAATATGCCAGGAGTTGCGCTCGCGCAAGGCTCGCGCTATACTGCCAGAGTTCGCACCAGAATGCGACAGATGGTCGTAATCCCCCCGGGTCAGGATCTGCTGCATGAAGATCGCAATTATCGGATTGGCTAACAGTGGCAAGACCACGGTGTTCAACGCGCTGACGCGAGGCGCCGCGGAGACGGCGGCGTACTCGTCGGGGCAGATGGAGCCGAATCTGGCGACGGTCAAGGTGCCCGATGAGCGCCTGGCGGTGCTGGCGCAGATGTTCAAGCCGCGCAAGGTGACCCATGCCGACGTGCAGTACGTTGATGTAGCCGGCATCGGCGGCGGCAAACCGGCGGGCGGCCTGCCCCCGGCCCTGCTCAACTACCTGGCCGGCGCCGACGCGCTGCTGCATGTCGTGCGCGCCTTCGAGGATCCGGGCGTGCCCCATCCCGAGGGCACGGTTGATCCGCGTCGCGATATTCAGACCGTCGATCTGGAACTGACCTTCTCTGACCTGGCGATTATCGAGAAGCGGCTGAACCGGCTGAATGCCGAGATCCCCAAGATGGCCGCCAGGGAGAAGGAACTGCGCACCGTCGAGCGCGATCTGCTCGTGCGTCTGAAAGAGCATCTGGAGGCCGATCGGCCCATCCGCAGCCTCGATCTGAACGAGGACGAGGAGCGCCTGATCCGCGGCTACCAGTTCCTCACCGCCAAGCCGATGTTGATCGTCCTGAACATCGGCGAAGATTACATCCAGGCCCCCCCGCTGGTGGAGTATCCCTATCCCCGCAGCGCGGTGGTGCCCATCTGCGGCAAAATCGAAGCTGAACTGGCCCAGCTCGATGACGCCGACGCGCAGTCGTTCATGGAGGATCTCGGGATCAGCAGGCCCGCTCGCGACCTGGTGATCCAGCGCAGCTATGCCTTGCTCGGGCTGATCAGCTTCCTGACCGCCGGTCCCGATGAGGTGCGCGCCTGGACCATCCGCCGCCAGACGCCGGCGGTGGAGGCGGCGGGGGTGATCCACTCCGATATTCAGCGGGGCTTTATCCGCGCCGAGGTGGTGGCCTACGCCGATCTGGTCAAGGCTGGCTCGATGGCCGAGGCGAAGAAGCACGGGGCGGTGCGCATGGAAGGCAAGACCTATATCGTGCAGGACGGGGACGTCTGCCACTTCCTGTTCAACGTGTGATGGCCCGCCGGCATGGGGGCCGGTGTCATCCTTGCCCAAGCTCGGCGCGGGCCTCGTCTACATCAATGAGCGTGGTCGGGCCGGCGATGCGCCCGCGCACGCTCTCCAGGCCCAGGGCGGCCACCGCGCCAGCGACCGCCGCTTCGTGGTCGCGATGGGTGATCAGCACCACGGTCGGCCCGGTATCGGTGCTGGCGTAGACTGGGACGCCCTGCGCGCGCAGGGCGTTGCACATGCGAAAAATAGTGATATTTTCAGGCTCCCAGCCGATCAACTTTTGCTCACGCGAGCCGGACATGGTCACGCCGTGCAGGCGCATACTGTCGAGTTCGGCCAGTTGGCCAATCACGCGCCAGTCGCCCCGCCGCGCGGCGCCGAGGCATTCGATGATCTCTTCGCCCCGGCTGAGCATCCAGGCCTTGAAGAAGCTGCTCTGCGGCGCGTCATGGTGGGCCTGCTCGGTTTGCAGGCCGACGCGCGAGTCGATCGGCACGGTGATCAGGCGCACGTCGGCGAGCTGGCCTTCGGCGTCCAGGCGCACGGCGAAGCTGTCCTGGTGGGCGATGCCGGGGTAGGAGAGCCAGAGGGCCAGGCCGCCGGCGGCGGCGCGGCAGCCGGAACCGGCCAGCAGGCGGGCGATGCAACTCAGAAAGCGCGTATTGGCGACGAGGGCGGGGCCGTAGAGCGCGCCGATGGCCGCGGCGGCCAGCGCCGCGGCGCCGGCGGCGCTGGTGCCGAGTCCCTTGCCGGCAACGCTGGCCTTGAACACGTTGCGCGTGGTGACGCGGGCAGGCGCGCGCGTGCCGCTGAGGGTGCGCACTGCGTCGAGGATCTGCACCATACGCTCCAGTTCGCGGCCCTGGGCGGGCCGGTCGCCGAGGCGGGCCTCATCCGCGGGCAGGCGCGGGTCAAACTCCACCAGGGTGACGGTGTGGGCGGCGTCGTTGTTGAGCGAGATGCTGGGAAGAAAGGCGGTGCGGTAGGTCCAGTCGGCCAGCCCGTGGTACTTGAGCACGCCCTGCATGGGGTAGGCGCGGGCGGCGGCCCGGCCCCGCTCGTTGGGCGCGGGCAGGCTGGCCGGAAAGGGCGCCACGGCGATCCCCGCCGCGTCGAGGGCGGCCAGGATGCGCTCGTGGGCCGCGCGCATGGCCGGGACGGTGTCGGCAAAGTCGTTGGGAACGGTGGTATGCATAGTGGCTGCGGTAGCTCCATGCTTCCCGGCGGAAGCTGCGGCAGGGAGGGGTGGGAGGGCGCAGCGCTCCCATCCCCTTCCCTGAACAGAGCGGCGGGGCAACCCGCTTCCCCCGCCGACCCTTACCGGCGCTCGTAGTTCGGGGCCTCTTTGGTGATGGTCACGTCGTGCGGATGGCTCTCGATCTGGCCAGCCATGGTGACGCGGATCAGCCGCGCCTCACGGCGCAGCGTCTCGATGTCGCGGGCGCCGACGTAGCCCATGCCCGCGCGCAGCCCGCCGACGAGTTGAAAGACGGTGTCCTGGAGCGGCCCCTTGTAGGGGACCATGCCTTCAATGCCCTCGGCCACCAGCTTGCGGGTCTCGTTGACGTTGGTCTGGAAGTAGCGGTCGCCGCTGCCGCGGGTCATCGCGCCGATGGACCCCATGCCACGGTAGGTCTTGTAGGAGCGGCCCTCGTAGAGGATCGTCTCGCCGGGGCTTTCTTCGGTGCCGGCGAAGAGCGAGCCGATCATCACCGCGTGGGCGCCGGCGGCGATGGCCTTGGTGATGTCGCCGGAATACTTGATGCCGCCATCGGCGACAATCGGCACGCCGAAGCGTTCGGCGGCGCGGGCGCACTCGGTAATGGCGGTGATCTGCGGCATGCCCGCCCCGGTAACCACACGGGTCGTGCAGATGCTCCCTGGCCCCTGACCGACCTTCACCGCGTCAACACCGCGTTCGATCAGGGCGATCGTGGCGGTGGCGGTGCTAACATTGCCGGCAATCAGTTGAACTTCGGGGAAGGCCTCGCGCACCCGTACCACGGCGTCGAGCACCCCCTGCGCATGGCCGTGGGCCGTGTCGATCACCAGCACGTCCACGCCGGCGCGCGTCAGAGCCGCGGCGCGCTCGAGGAAATCGCCCCCCGCGCCGATGGCCGCGCCGACGCGCAGGCGCCCCTGCTCGTCCTTGCAGGCGTAGGGATGCTCGATCTGCTTCATAATATCCTTCACCGTAATCAACCCGGTCAGTTTGCCCCGGCTGTTCACCACCAGCACCTTCTCGATGCGGTGGCGGTGCAGCACCTCCTTGGCCTGCTCCAGGGTGGTGCCTTCCGGCACGGTGATCAGGTTCTTGCTGGTCATCAGGTCGCGGATGGGGCGGGTGCGGTCGCTCTCAAAGCGCAGATCGCGGTTGGTGATGATGCCGACCAGGTCACCCTCTTCGGTCACGATCGGCACGCCAGAGATCTTATATTCGGCCATGAGGTCGAGGGCGTCGCCGACGGTGCGGTCAGGCGGCAGGGTGATCGGGTCGGTGATCATGCCGCTCTCGGAGCGTTTGACCTTGCGCACGCTTTCGGCCTGTTGCTCCACGGGCATGTTCTTGTGGATGAAGCCGATACCGCCCTCACGGGCCAGGGCAATCGCCAGACGATGCTCGGTGACGGTATCCATCGCCGCGCTGATGATGGGGATGTTCAGTTTGATCTTCCGGGTGAGCCAGGTGCTCACGTCGGTCTGGGCGGGCAAGACCTGGGAATGGGCGGGGATGAGCAGGACGTCATCGAAGGTCAGGCCCTCGCGGGCGTACTTCTCGTCCCAGTTAATGCTCACGGGGTCCTCCTTTGGGGGTCAGGCATGGTTCGGTTCAGGGCGTTTCAGTATGGACAACCGATGTGAACCATGCCTTCTCGACATCGTTGCGCTATGCAGCCCTGTACGTGACCGTTCAGGGAAGGGACAGCCTCCCGATGGTTGCGTGGGCGCGAACCATGGAGCCGCCCGGTGATGCAAAAAGCCCCCGCGCAAGCAGGCGCGAGGGGCGACGGCGTCGTGCGCCAGGATGGGGGCCACCGGGATACGACCCGGGGCGCGGCGCGACAGGTGCATGATCAGTTTGGGTGATCATTGCATTCACTATACCCCGCAACCGGGCGGGCGTCAACTCCGTTATCGTTGGCACCTGTTCACCCCTGGAGACCTATCCGCGCCTGGGAGGGCGGGCGGGACGCCCGCGGAGACGCGACGCGGGCAAGATGGTCTTTGAGCAATTCATCCGATCTACCGGGCTGGCCGTGGGGCTAATGGTCTTTGCATACATCATCCGCTATGCCAGTCTAGCCGTCGGGCTGAAGCCCTCGGCTAGGCAAGGCGAAGCCCGCCTGCGCGGGCTATACCGGATTATTCAAAGACCATACGCCCTCGGCTACGGAATGCGAAGCCCGCCTGTGCGGGCTAGAGCGGATGATGTATGCAAAGACCATGATGCCTACGCTCCCAGGCGCAATGTGAACGCCTACCCCGTGTGGTCACCCCTTCACACGGGGTGGCGGTCCCTTACCTCTCGGCGGAAGGTGCCCGTGGTATGCTCCTCCATACGAAAATCGTGAAGTCATGCACAAGGAGCGC